>JAEVZU010000028.1 GCA_023392075.1 Bacillota bacterium
GGCTTGTAACTCGTATTAGCACTAAAGTTTTGGCATTTAACCTATGTTTTTACATAAATAAGCTGATTGGAAATATGAACTTGTCAAAGATCAAAAGTTTAATATTTTAATTAGCACTACAGGTTAAATTATATCCAAAAGAGGAGAAGGTTAATGAGCGAATTATTTTTTAAAAGTTCTAACATACTACACAGACTCGAAATTGATGAAGTTTGTTTTTTTACAAAAAGGAATAAAAAAGTCTTAGCAATTATTAAAGATCAATTATATGAAATAGATACTTCTCTTTATTACATAAATGAAATATTAAGCAAAAACGTCAACTTTATACGATGTCATAAAAGTTTTATAGTTAACTTAAAAAAAATTAAAGAAATTGTTAAATATAATAACAAAACTTACAATATTTATTTCAAAGATACTGAAGAAGTAGCTTTTATAACACAAAAAAATCTAAAGATCTTATCTAATAAAGCTTTAATTTTATAAATCAATAAAGGAGTACAACGCCATGAACAATAAAAGAATCAGCATAAAAGATTTATCTATTATTCTTAATTGAATTTAATTGTCTTAATCAAATTTAATATTTATAATTGTATTAAATACAGTATTTGGTATTGTTTTTCATATAAAATACTTGAATATTTTAGGGTCTTTAATTTTACCGGGATTACTTTTTCTCTATATTCAAAGATAAAAGAAAAAGTTTAAATAATTAAATTCATTTAAATGGTAACATTATATTAAAATATTTAAATAAAAGAAGGAGATATGATATGTTTCATAAATGTCATGATTGTAATGGTAAAATTCCATTGAAACAATTATTAAAATCAATTTTTACTGGTTATAGTGATATAACTTGTTCTTCATGTAAAAGTCAGTATAGTATTATTATTTCCATACGAATTATAACAGGGTTACTTATTGCATTGCCACTATTTCTTCTACTTACAGTTAGAGTACCTTTTAAACCAATTTTAGCGATCAGTTATTACGGATGTATTTTTTTATTATTACCAATCATAGCAGTATATAAAAAAAAATGTTGATATTTTAAATTAAATCTAAAAATCAAAGTGTAAGGATTATCTTAACTTATCGGAGTCGATTATAAAATGATATTAGAATCTGTATTTTTAGATGAAGAAGGAATAAATAGAGCATTGACTAGAATTACCCATGAGATACGTGAAAAAAATAATAATATTGAAAAAGTTGTTTTTATTGGAATAAATCAAAAGGGTTATGTATTAGCAAAAAGAATATCTAATATCACTAAATCTTTTAATAATACAGAAATATTAGTAGGGATGCTAGATATAAAGTTTTATAATGGAAATCTTCTCAAAATAAAGCCTAACATTGGCTTTGATGTCAACAATAAAGTAGTAGTACTTATTGATGATGTTTTTCTTTCTGGAAGAACAGCTTCCGCAGCTATTTCAATGATCTTTTATTATTGGTGTCCAAGTAATATTCAGATAGGAGTTCTAATAGATGGCGGACATAGGGAATATCCTATACTACCTAACTTTGTTGGCAAGAATATACCAACATCAAAAAGATTAAAAATTTCTGTAGAGTTACAAGAAATTGATGAAATTAGCTGTGTTAAATTGTTAGAAGATATAAATTCTTAACATGAGAGTAATACTGAAAATGAAGAATTGATAAATTATTATGTATAAAAACTACTCTCTATCTCTGTTTACAATAACTAACGATATAGCGTCGGTTATATTTAGGGTAACCTCATTTGCTAGCTTAAAGGGAAAATATGAATATTATTATTTTTTATCACCACCTACATATGCTGCAGACTACTTAAAATTGCAGTCAAAAGATTACAAATATTATAAGTCGGTAATGAAAATACGTAAACGTCAAATCATCCGCCTACCAGTAAATAAACGCCGCTTTATCAGCGACGTGGTTTATAACATTTGACTGGCAGCTCTTTTGACCAAGGCAGTAACGAGTCAAGTTTTGATCTTTCAATATTTCCTTGCTTGTCCATAAGCTTTGGCTGTGCCGGGTCTTCTGATATTCGTACAGAACAATCGGTTGTTCTGTATAAAACTCTCCGGAACGATGTACCCACATATAACTCTTGCTTCCAGCAGGGCGGTCATCATGAATGATTTCTACCGGAGTCTCATCTGCTTGTGTTACATGATATTCCATAAGCTTTGTATGAAGGTAATCATACATTGGCATGAAATATTTATTAGCACACTGGATCACCCAGTTTGCCATTGTCTGTTTTGATATGTTGACACCATTTCTTTGGAACTCCTGCTCAATTCGATTCAGTGGAATTGAATTCACATATTTTGCATTCATGATTGCCGAGCCTAAAGATGGCGTAAGAATACTATTCCTGAGTAGATCTTTTGGACGCTCTCCACGGATAAATTCATCCTGATGGTCACCAGTTGTGCCAACATAAACATGAACCGTATGCTTTTCAACCGTCCATGATGCCGGTTCATAACGAAGACGCTTGTATTCTTCCGCAGCAGGTATTTCACGCCAGTTGCCATTTCCAAAAAAAGAATCCAATTGCTCTATTGTAGAATCATGATCAAAGGATTCTTCCGGGAAGTCTTTCAAATCAGCATCGCGTTTTCCTTTTTGCTTTTTATTCTTATTTTTAATCGGAAGGATACCTTCCATGGTCGGTTCTTGAACAGCATCATCTGACAGATACTCACATTCGTTGAAAAAAGATAACTGTCCATCCAGCTTCTCAGACTGACGTCCGAACTGATGCTGATTGGCAATCCTAGCTGCTCAATCAAATTTTCGAAATTTTCATTCAGCTTATCTATCTGATCCTGCAAGGATAAAAAGATGTTTACCAGCTCTGTCTTACTACATTTATTTAATTCATTGTTTGTGAATTTCTGACTCATATGACGAACCTCTCTTATGACAATAATTATACCGCAAATACGGTATAATTTCGAATTGTATAAACTCAAGCATTTGTCATTTTGCTGATGCATCAGACTTTCAGAAATCATCACTGGGCGCAAGGAATACAGGATCATTAAAAGAACTATTAGTTTTTTGCATTTTCTAGAGTATGCCATAAAATTCAGATCACGGCTAGGCGGATGATTTGATTTGACGTTTACTGATATACTTATGTGGGTCAAAAGTCAGGAGGTGTTAAGCTGACTACAAAAAAGAAAATGGGTCGTCCTACAGATAGCCCTAAACGCGATAATGTAAAGGCCCGCATTGATGACTAAACCTTGCAAATTCTAAAGAATTACTGTGATAAAACTGGTAAAAGTCAAGCGGAGGGCGTAAGGGATGGAATTCACTGTCTTAAAAACGAGCTCCAAAAATGAAAGGAAGCGGCGCACTCGGCTGAAAGATACACGCAACTTCCCCAACCGACAACCGCCCAAAGGCAATTGTAGCGTAAATATTATATCATGCGCTATATAGTTCCTTTCAAGCATTGCCGGAAAATGGAATGAAAGGATGGAGCCTATGACAAACGAAGAACGAGAAATGTTGAAAACCCTTATCAACATGCGGCAAGAAATCGCTATGAATCGTTTAAAAAACGATTTGCAGTATCTGGAAGTTTGTGTACAACAGGAGAAAACTGAAAATATAGTGAAAGAACTATTTCAGAACCTATGAAAACCATATTGCAGGAACTGTTTGATGGAAGTATATATCCGTCATGATGGACTTGTGGAGAAATAAGCTTTCCAAGGATGATTTTACAGAGCTTGAGACATTAATGGATTTACGCTCCCAAGTAGATTCTCTGCACGATGAAGCATCTTTTATGTATGGTTTTAAGCTTGCCAAATGGATTATGATTGAAGTGATTACCGGAAAGGGGGAGCTTGCGCATCACAATTGAGAACAGCTTATAGCGCATTTTGGCGTCGATAAGGCAATATGCTGCCGATGTCACAAGAGAAATTATGATGTACGGCGGATAACTAACATTCTCCAACAGATGGTAAATGAGGGATGACTGCCCAACATGAGCAGTCATCCCTCATTTTAGTGCTTTGTTCAAAACAAGTCGCTGTGTGTACCTGTTCTGGTAAGCGTCAAAACTAAAACATCGTTGTCAATCCTGTAAAACAAAAGCCAGTCAGGAGTAATATGGCATTCTCTATGCCCAATCCAATCACCTGTCAACATATGATCCTTGTTTTTCTCCGGCAAGGGGATTCCAGCCACCAACAGAGAAACAACATCTTGCAGCAATTGAAAATTGTACCCTCGCTTCATAATTGCTTTTAAATCTTTTTTAAATCTGCTAGTCGATAAAATCTCATACTTCATTTTGGACCTCCGCGACCAGTTCTTCAAAACTTGAATAGCGTTTTGCATTTGGGTCACGGCTTATTCTATTGGCTTCTTCCATAGCTGCTATTGTTTCGGCATTGGGAACATTCAAAGAAATTTCAAAGGGTATTTTTCCCTGCCGTATAGCCTGCCGGACAAAGACAGTGAAGGCTGTCGTCATGTTCATGCCTAACTCAGAGAAAAGCTGCTCTGCCTGCTCCTTCAGTTCTTTATCCATGCGGATAGTCAAATTTGTTGTTTCAGACATTTGCCATCCCTCCTTTGCTATCATTATATACATTTTAGCATAAATTATGTGCATTGTGAATGCAATGCACATAAAAATAATAGTGTTTTTTATATAGCGATACTTACTTCATTTCTCAGCCATGGTTTAAAATCCTCTACCTATATTTCACCTTTCACACACAATCCCTTTTTTCCATTTTTATTAATTTGTTCCTTGTATGATGAATCCATTAGGGAGGAATTTAAACATAATCCTAATTGGCCGCTCGAAGCTGGTATGGCTTAAAGACTTTGAACCGTCCACCTATGCGTAGTTTTTCATCAAGGGCACTTTTATTCTCAAAAAATAATCGACAATATAATATAAAACATGAAAAATGTACATGAAATAGGTCAGAAAACATTAATGGTGTATTGTTGACGGTTAAAAAAATAGATGCTATAATTATTTCAAATACTGGATTTACAGCTTTTTCAAGTTTTTGAAGGCTTAAAATAGACAACTGAATAAGTAATCGATGAAGGAAGTAAGATGTATTGAATTCGGTTAAGAGAGTCAGCGGGTGGTGCGAGCTGACACGACAGATACATGTATAACTCGTTCCGGAGGACTGATGCCAAAATGATATTTTATCACGGTAGGTAACAGCGGCGGCTACGATATAGCCCGGGCACAGGCGCGCGCCTGATATGTCCACTGAGAGTGCAGTTTTTGTATGGATTGCATTAAATCAGGGTGGTACCACGGAGGAATTATCCCTCGTCCCTGCATATTGCAGAGTCGAGGGTTTTTTTATACCTAAATCTTATCTCTGAAGTCAATTACTATCGGCTGAAAGCCTCCTGAAGTACAGGTTCCTTAAGCCCCAAACCGTTGAAACCTTTAAATAAAATGCTTGAAAGCATATATTCGCCAGGAAGGCGAAGGTTTCAACCGTAATTGACTTTATGATCCCACAATATTATCAGTGGTTGATAGGAAGCCGGATTTTGGCTGCCGGATAGGGTTTTGGAAATAAATATTGGATGATAATAAGATAAGAGTAATATTTACAGAGGGAGGACCGGGAATGAAGCTGACAGGTGCACAGGCCATGGTAAAGGCATTGGAACTTGAAGAGATTAATATAATATTTGGTTATCCGGGCGCAGCAATCTGTCCATTTTATGATGCTCTGCTGGATTCAAAAGTAACGCATGTGCTGACCAGAAACGAACAGGGTGCTGCTCATTCTGCCAGCGGATATGCAAGGGTCACAGGTAAACCCGGTGTCTGTGTGGCAACCTCCGGACCCGGGGCCACAAATCTGATAACAGGAATAGCGACCGCATATTCCGACTCCATACCCATGGTTGCTATTACGGGGCAGGTATCACTGGAACTTATCGGAAGGGATGTTTTCCAGGAGGTTGATACAACCGGAGCAACAGCACCCTTTTGCAAACACAATTACCTTGTAAAGGATGTGAGGGAGCTTCCAAGAATTATTAAAGAAGCTTTTCACATAGCCTCGACAGGCAGGCCCGGACCGGTTGTAATCGATGTTCCGGTGGATATACAGACACAAGAGCTGGATTTTGATTATCCGGAAACAGTCGAAATAAAAGGTTATAAGCCAAATTACAAGGGACATCCCCAACAGATAAAAAGAATTGCCGAAGCAATCTCAAAAGCCAAAACACCGGTTATTTGTGCCGGCGGCGGTGTTGTGACTGCGAAAGCTACCGATATAATGACTTCTTTTGCGGAAAAGTGCGGTATACCGGTGGTAACAACACTTATGGGAATAGGAGCCATAAGGGGAGATCATCCGTTGAACCTGGGAATGCTGGGGTCTCATGGAGTGTTTGCCGCAAATTATGCAGTAAACAAAACAGATCTGCTCATACTTATAGGTGCCAGAGTAGGGGACCGCGCTCTGGGGACGGCTGAAAAAATTGCAGAGAAAGCTAAAATAATTCATATAGACATTGATCCCGCCGAGATTGGAAAAAATGTTAGCACTACCATTCCTGTAGTAGGAGACGCAAAACTTATCCTTGAAGATCTCAGCAGTGCAATCCAACCCGGAGATACCTCCGATTGGATGAAGGAAGTAGGCAAAGTAAAGGATGAAAAGCTTGAGTCCCCCAAAGCCGGTGACAAAAATACCGTCAATCCGAAACTGGTAATAAGCTTGCTTTCAGAAAGGCTTAAGGCTTCGGCCATTCTTGCGACAGAGGTAGGACAGAATCAGATATGGGCTGCAAATAACTTTACCGCAAAGAGGCCAGGAGCATTTATAACCTCCGGCGGTCTGGGGACAATGGGTTACGGATTGCCGGCTGCGATAGGTGCAAAGCTGGGCAGCCCGGACAGTACAGTAGTTGTAGTCGGCGGTGACGGAAGTTTCCAGATGTCAATGCCTGAACTGGGAACCATAAAGCAAAGTAAAATAGGTATCAAAATACTGATTTTAAATAATTCAAGACTTGGGATGGTGCGTGAGATACAGAAAAACAGGTATAACAGGAGATACTCCCAGGTATTCATGAATGACAACCCGGATTTTGTAAAGCTGGGCGAAGCTTATGGCTTCAAGGCTGAAAAGATTACGTCCGATTCGCAGATAAACGCAGCATTGGACAGATTTTTGGCAGATGACAGTACTTATTTGCTGGAATGCATTGTTGATCCGGAGGAGCCGACTATTTAAGCATAGAGAAATTTCTTAATGAGGGAGGAATGAAGATGGCAAAGCACACACTATCGGTACTGGTTGAAAACCGCTCGGGAGTTTTGTCCAGGGTAGCCGGTCTGTTCAGCAGAAGGGGTTTCAATATTGACAGTCTTGCGGTTGGAGTAACCGAAAACCCTGAGGTTTCAAGAATGACAATAGTTGTAAACGGTGATGAATATACTGTTGAACAGGTAAGCAAGCAATTGAACAAACTGATTGATGTTATAAAAATCAGGGAGTTGGAGAAATCTGATTCGGTCAGCCGTGAACTTGCTTTGATAAAAGTTAATGCAACTGCGGCAACAAGATCGGAAATTATACAGATAGTTGAGATATTCCGTGCAAAAATCGTTGATGTATCAAAAAATACGTTAACTGTGGAGATTTCCGGTGCTACCGACAAGGTTGAGGCTTTGGAGGATATGCTCAAGCAGTTCGGCATAAAGGAAATAGTGCGTACGGGAACTATTGCGATTGATAGAGGAAACAAATATATAAAAGCCGGAAATACCGAAGAATAGTCAAAATCCTCACATACCGGACGGAATTTGATAAGCTGTGATATTTCACCGGGATAAGAGGTTAAAAATATAATATTTGCAATGTTTAATTGTAATATAAAAAACCAGGAGGTAAGTTAAAATGGCAAGAATGTACTACGACAGCGATTGTAATCTGAAATTATTGGAAGGTAAAACCGTAGCGGTAATAGGATATGGAAGCCAGGGACACGCTCATGCGCAGAACCTTAAGGATAGCGGAGTTAATGTCATAGTTGGTCTGACTCCGAATTCCGCAAGAAGAAAGCAGGTTGAGGCTGACGGATTAAAGGTTTATGATACTGCTGCTGCTGCTAAAATGGCAGATATTATAATGATTTTAATTCCTGATGAAAAGCAGAAGGCAATGTATTATGAAAGTATTGCTCCAAACCTTGAAGCAGGAAATATAATTATGTTTGCCCATGGCTTCAACATCAATTTCAACCAGATTGTACCACCGGCGGATGTTGATGTTATAATGGCTGCTCCTAAAGGCCCCGGACACACTGTAAGAAGCCAGTACAAAGAAGGAAAAGGTGTTCCTGCATTGATAGCAATAGCTCAGGATGCATCAGGCAAGGCAAAGGATTATGCACTTGCTTATGCGGCAGGTATCGGAGCCGGAAGAGCCGGAATACTTGAAACTACCTTCAGAGAAGAAACTGAAACTGATTTGTTCGGTGAACAGGCTGTACTTTGCGGCGGAGTTACCGAGTTGATGAAAGCCGGTTTTGAAACACTTGTAAATGCCGGTTATCAGCCTGAAATTGCTTACTTCGAATGTGTACATGAGATGAAGCTTATAGTGGATCTTATAAACCAGGGAGGTTTTGCCGAAATGAGATACTCTATCAGTGACACAGCCGAGTATGGTGACTATGTTACAGGTAAGAGAATAATCACTGAGGAAACCAGAAAAGAAATGAAAAAGGTGCTTAAGGAAATCCAGGACGGAAAATTTGCTACCAACTGGATCACAGAAAACAATGCGGGCGGAAGATCAAACTTCCTTGCCATGAGAAGGAATGAAGCGGAACACCAGGTGGAAAAAGTAGGCGCAGAACTCAGAAAGATGATGAGCTGGCTGAAGAAATAAACATATAGAGATGGAAAAATTCCATTAAAAAATTTTATTAATTTTTGTTGTTGAAAAAATCTAATAATACTGCAAGTACGCGAGTGCAGCATATATAAATGGGAAGCTTAATTAAAATAGGTGCATGGATTAGTAGGCGAAGAACAGCAAAGTAGCCGGAAAACCTGCACGACGCTGGTTTTAGCTTTACTATGAGCCAGGATGGCGAATGTAAGCGACGGCTAATTTGCCTGTTATAAGCCTTTACTAATACGAGCATCTATTTTGTAAGCAATCCATTTATATATGTCTGTACGAAGTACTTGTTGTATAAAGGGTTTTAATAGTGCCAACAACAAGCTGATAAAAATTTACTGATTTTAGACGTTTATGAATGTTAGAATGAAGGGAAACGGAAGTGTTCCCTGGAAGGAGGGTATTTCCATGGCAAGAAGGATTAAGATATTTGATACCACACTGAGAGACGGAGAGCAGACACCGGGTGTTAATCTGAATCTCCAGGAGAAAATGGAAATTGCCAAGCAATTGGCGAGACTGGGCGTGGATGTTATTGAGGGAGGCTTTGCCATAGCTTCACCCGGAGATTTTGAATCTATTATGACGCTCTCAAAGAATATAAAGGGAGTCTCAATAGCCAGCCTCTGCCGTGCAACTGAAAAAGATATAGACAGGGCATGGGAAGCAGTACAGCATGCAGAAAGTCCGAGGATCCACACGTTCATAGCAACCTCGGACATACACATGAAATACAAGCTTAAAATGACAGAGGAAGAGGTTTTTGAACGTGCTGTAGCCATGGTGAAGCGTGCAAAAAGCTATTGCTCTGATGTAGAGTTTTCAGCAGAAGATGCCAGCAGAACCCGTGAGGATTTTCTCATAAGGATAGTTGAGGCCGTTATTGCTGTCGGTGCAACAGTAGTAAATATACCTGATACTGTAGGATATACAACACCTGTGGAGTTCGGCCGGTTGATCAGAAACCTGAGAAACAATGTTCCGAACATAGATAAGGCCGATATTAGTGTTCACTGCCATAACGACCTTGGTCTTGCTGTTGCCAATTCACTTGCGGCAGTAGAAAATGGTGCCGTACAGGTGGAATGTACAGTCAATGGTCTTGGCGAAAGAGCCGGTAATGCTGCTGTTGAAGAAATAATAATGGGTATTGATACAAGAAAAGATTACTATGACATAACTCATAAAATAGATACTACACAAATTTACAGAACCAGCAGGCTTGTTTCAAGCCTCACAGGTGTGAGCGTGCAGCCAAACAAAGCCATAGTGGGAGCAAACGCGTTTGCCCATGAATCAGGCATACACCAGCATGGAGTACTTTCTGAAAAAACCACCTATGAGATAATGACTCCCGAGTCGGTAGGTGTAGGTAAGAACAGAATGGTTCTGGGAAAGCTTTCAGGTCATCATGCCTTTGAAGACAGATTAAAGGAAATGGGCTATGTACTGTCTGCAGAGGAAGTTAAGGCTGCCTTTGAAAAATTTAAGGATCTTGCGGACAGAAAGAAGATAGTCACCGATAAGGATATTGAAGCGCTGGTGGATGAAAATATTGCCGTGCCCGAAATATTTGTAATAGACAGCTTCCAGATCAACAGCGGAAATAAAATGATATCCACCTCTACTGTCAGCATCAGGAGGGAAAATGAAGTAATAACTGAAGCTGCCACCGGAGATGGACCTGTGGATGCCGCCTTTAATGCAATAGAACGGGCGACGGGTGTTAAGGCCGAACTGGTACACTACAGCATTAAGGCTGTAACGGAAGGTAAGGATGCACTGGGAGAGGTAACTGTCAAAATATCCTCAAACAATTCGGTATATATGGGTAAAGGTGTCAGCACGGATATAATTGAAGCAAGTGTTAAGGCGTATCTCAGTGCAATAAACAGATCCATAAGTGAGATAGGTAAGATAAGTGAAGAGGCAATAATTAGCCGGTAGGGGCGCTTGAAGTCGAAGCAGCCCCTATGGGGGCTGCTTTTTTTAATAAATTTCTGTACTCGGGGTTTGGAAAACTGTAATGCGGTGGAGACAGGTTTATTTGAGACCGCTTGCCATATTTGATGCATATATTAGTGCAAAATCAGATATGATGCATATATATATGCAATAACAACTTTGATGCACAAATTAATGCATCAAAGTTGTTGAATTTACTATTTGAATGTGATACTGTATAGCTGAATATATGCTCGAAATTAAGTCGGGAGGTACAATATGTATTTTGCTGTTATCGGGGACATAAAAAATTCCCGTAAAATAAAGGATCGCTTTCAGGTACAGGAACAGCTCGAACAGATATTGGAAGAAATAAATTCGGAATTTGACAACTATATAGCCGCTAAATTTATTGTAACCCTGGGAGATGAGTTTCAGGGGCTCCTGAGTTCAACACAGCCCATAATCACCATCATTGAAAGGATAATGCTTAAAATGTATCCTGTAAAAATCAGATTCGGAATCGGTTTCGGCGCGATATCGACAAAAATAAACCCGGAAATGGCTATTGGGGCTGACGGAACCGCATATTATCACGCGAGAAACATGATAAATGATATAAAAAAGAATCAGAAAGGCAGAAGGAGTGCTCAGACCTCGGTTAAAATTTCAGCTGATGGCAATGTGAGTGTGGTTGCACTTGCAAACAGTACTTTCAGCCTTTGGCACCTGATTCAGGAAAAATGGACTCAGAAGCAGGTGAGACTGATTCTTGAAACTGTAATTTGCGAAAACAACCAGAGGGAGGTTGCCCGCAGGCTTGGGATAGTTCAGTCCACGGTCCAGAGGGGCTTGAAGAGTTCGGGATATTACAGCTATCTGCATACCAAAAGGGCTTTGGAAGAGGTACTTGTCAGAGAGTGGGGCTAAATCTCAAGAGGACACCGAATAAATTTTGGGAGGTTGGGTATGGATTCAGCATCGGGTTTTTTACTAATATCGGTATTGGTAACCTTGCATGTTTTGGGTGACTTTTATTTACAAACGGAGAAAATAGCACGGGATAAGAAAAAAAGTTACCGGGGAGTTGTTGTGCACGCTGTACAATATGGCATACCGTTTTTGCTTGCCCTGATATTTGTCAGGTTTAATGCTCTGTTTTTATTGTGCCTGATTCTTGCGGTACTGGCACATTTTGCAGTGGACTCTTTAAAGTATTGGGTGAGTAAAAATCATTTATATAAAAAATATTTTGAAAAACCTGCAATTGTGTTTTTAGCAGATCAGCTGTTACATATATTTTTATTATTGTTAATAGCACTGCTATATGTAAAAGTCAGTGCTGTGACTCCTCTGCTGTACCTGTACAATATATGGGTGGATTTGCTTGAGCTGGTGGACCTTAATCCGGGTTTTGCAATTAAATGGCTGCTGGTTGGCTTGTTGATAATCAAGCCGGCAAATATAACCTTCAATCTGTTCTTTTCCACTTTTAAGCCGGAAGAGGAAGCGGCAAGGGATTTGTCCCAGCAGCGTGCGGGTGCCGTAATAGGTATTCTTGAACGTTTTTTGATAGTATTTTTCATCAGTATAAATCAGTATTCCGCACTCGGCTTTATATTGACGGCTAAATCTATTGCCAGGTATGATGCCATATCCAGGGACAGAAAGTTTGCGGAATATTATCTGATTGGAACTCTGGTAAGCGTTGTGTTTTCAGTAGCAGCATATACATTGGTTTTTACAGGACTATAAGGAAAGGAGAAAAAGTATGTCAAACAAACTGATAATATATGATTCAACCCTGAGAGACGGAGCTCAGGCATTGGGGATTTCATTTACCGTGGAGGATAAGCTAAAGATAGTAAATAAATTGGATAGGCTGGGAGTTGACTATATTGAGGCAGGTAATCCAGGTTCAAATCCAAAAGACCTTGAATTTTTTGACAGGGTGCTGAAGCTTGAATTGTCCAGGTCTAAAATTATAGCATTTGGTGCAACAAGGAGAGCCAATATAAGTGTTGAAGAGGATGGAAATGTTCAGTCGCTGCTCAAGGCAGGCACCGATGCAATAGCAGTATTTGGCAAGTCGTGGGATTTTCAGGTTACAGATATTATAAAAACCACACTGGAAGAAAACCTGAGGATGATATATGATACTATTAAATTTTTCAAGGATCACGAAAAAATTGTGGTTTATGATGCCGAACACTTTTTTGACGGGTACAATGCAAATCCGGAATATGCCATGGAAACCTTAAAAGTTGCAAACAATGCAGGTGTGGATACTATCTGCCTCTGTGACACAAAAGGTGCCAGCCTTCCATCCCATATAGCAAAAATAACCCGCCTGGTACGTGATGAAGTGGATTGTGCTATAGGGATCCATTGCCACAATGATAACGGTATGGCAGTTGCCGGGTCCATTGCCGCCGTAGAGGCAGGAGCGGTGCAAATACAGGGGACCATTAACGGCTTTGGGGAAAGATGCGGCAATGCGAATTTGTGTACCATTATTCCAAACCTGCAGTTGATGATGAATTATGAGTGCATACCTGCGCTAAATATGGAAAAGCTCACACCTACCGCAAGGTTTGTAAGTGAGATCGCCAACATAATACATGACGAAAGAGCTCCATTTGTAGGAAACTGTGCATTTGCCCACAAGGCGGGCATGCACGCCGACGCTGTCAACAAAAACACCTCGGCATACGAGATGATCAATCCGGAAGTGGTCGGAAACCAGCGAAATATCCTTATGTCGGAGGTGGCGGGCAGAAGTGCCGTAATGAGCCTGATAAACATGGTCGACAATACACTGACCAAAGACTCTCCCGAAACAAAAAAAATTATTGAACGGCTTAAAGAGCTTGAGTACGAGGGATATCAGTATGAAGGTGCGGAAAGCTCCTTTGAACTGGTGATCCGTAAAATGCTGGGAAAGTACAAGACTTTCTTTGAACTGAAGGAATTCAAGGTTATTGTAAATGAACCCACTGTAAATAGTGTAAATTCTTCCGCCATGATAAAAATACTCGTAGACGGGCAAACTGAAATAACCGCAGCAGAAGGCGACGGCCCGGTTAATGCTCTTGATATGGCACTGAGAAAAGCTTTGGAGCGTTTTTATCCTCAGATAGCCGAAATGAAATTGACAGACTACAAGGTTAGAGTACTGGATTCAAATTTTGCAACTGCTTCCAAGGTCCGTGTTCTGATTGAGACCACCGACGGACAGGATGCATGGACAACGGTGGGAGTGTCCACCGACATAATTGAAGCCAGCTGGAGGGCATTGGTGGATTCTGTGGAACATAAGCTGATGAAGGGGAATTAGAAACGGACATCTGTCAGCCGCCTGATTCCGGACTTCTATTATTGTTAATTATGGTATATAATTTATTAATAAATAAGTTAAAGGGAGCAAAAAGTTGAAACTATACGGCAGATTAATCAAGCGCGGAAAATTACAAAAGGAAGCCTGGGTTGTTCCTCAGAACGAAAACGGGAACTTCCATGATCAGTTGGAGGAATGTCTCATTGCGGTGTGCAAGGAACTGGATGTGGAGGTCCCCCTTTGGCTCAAGAAAAATACCACGGAATTCGGGCTCTACAGGAAGACCAGCTTTAACAGTGACCATTTCGGTGAAACAATAAGCTTTGACAGACTTGAAATTGTGCTGTATTAAATTTTAACTTTTATCCCATAAACACAGTGCACGGAAAGACAGGTTCGGAGACTAATAGCTTTTAAAATGTATTTTTAACAGTTAAAATGCAAATTCTAAACACGCATGGTTATTAAGGCTATGCGTGTTTTTGCTGTTATGTAAATGCGACCGATAAAGTTAGAACAAATCCATGGTTTTTTAGAGTATAGGAATTTATAACTTTTGGAACAGTGATGGGGCACAGATAATACTGAGTTTGAATGTGTACACCGGAAAATTCCAAACAGCAAATTTCTTGTAAAATCACTTTGACATGACAGCAAATAATTGATATACTTTATAATATAATATTATAAAGTAAACTTTGGAAAGGGGGACTATACATTGTCTTTTCTAATTGGTATCGATCTTGGAACCTCAGGCGTTAAGACTGTATTGTTTGATGAAAGCGGCAAGCCTGTAGCAAGTTCCACCGTGGAGTACCCACTTTATCAACCAAATCTTGGATGGGCAGAGCAAGATCCTGAAGAGTGGTGGAGGGGCACATGTGAAAGCATAAGTAATGTTATGTTAAAAAGTGGCGTTGATAAGCGCGAAGTAAAGGGTGTAGGCTTATCAGGTCAAATGCATGGGGCCGTTTTGCTCGATAAAGATGACAAAGTACTCAGAAATGCAATCATCTGGTGTGATCAGAGAAGTGCTGCCGAATGTGATCAGATCACTGAGCTTATCGGTAAGGAAAGATTGATTGAAATAACGGCTAATCCGGCACTTACAGGGTTTACAGCTTCAAAGATCATGTGGGTTAAAAACAATGAACCGCAGATATTTGAAAAGATAGCAAAGATATTATTGCCAAAGGACTATATCAGATTGAGGCTCACCGGTGAATATGCAACGGAGGTTTCCGATGCCAGCGGTATGCAGCTGATGAATATAGCCGAAAGAAAGTGGAGTGACGAAGTAGTCGGCAAGCTGGGAATATCCACTTCAATGCTGGGCAGGATGTATGAGTCACAAGAGGTTACAGGCAAAATTACAGCTTCTGCAGCTGCCGTTACAGGTCTGAATGAAGGGACAATTGTTGTCGGAGGAGCCGGAGATCAGGCTGCCGGAGCAGTAGGGAACGGTATAGTTAAACCGGGAGTAGTTTCATCTACAATAGGAACCTCAGGTGTTGTTTTTGCATATACTGACAAATTGACCATTGACCCGTTGGGAAGAGTTCATACTTTCTGTCATGCAGTTCCAAACACATATCACATTATGGGTGTTACACAGGGAGCCGGTTTGTCCTTGAAATGGTTCAGAGATAACTTCTGCATGGAAGAACTTATGACTGCGGAATTATCCGATATCGATGTATACAAGCTTCTGGATGCCGAGGCTGAAACAATCAAGCCATGCAGTGACGGACTCATATATTTGCCGTACCTGATGGGTGAAAGAACTCCTCACCTTGATCCAAATGCGAGAGGAGTATTCTTCGGATTGACTGCCAAGCATACAAAACCTCATTTTGTACGTTCAATCATGGAAGGAGTAACGTACAGCCTGAAGGATTGTATGGAAATTATCCGGGGTATGGGAGTAAACGTATCGGAAGTAAGGGCATCAGGCGGCGGAGGAAAGAGCGGTATCTGGAGACAGATGCAGGCTGATGTATTTGGTACAAGCATCAACAGAATAAAATCAGATGAAGGTCCTGCACTTGGAGTTGCAATACTTGCGGGTGTTGGCGCAGGTGTATACAGCAGTGTGCCTGAAGCCTGTGAAGCAGTTATTCAGGTAAAGGATACCCTGGCTCCTGTTGAAGCAAATATAAATAAGTACAATGACTTTTACAAGTTATATACAAAGCTGTACAAATCCATGAAGGAAGACTTTACCCAGCTCAATAATATTCTTAAGTAAGTGATAAACCTATAACTCATATCAAACTGTTAAATTATTACATTATAAAGAGTTTACTAAGTTTGAAAATGAGTATCAATGTGTATTATTTAAAATTTATTTTTACTATGGGGAGGGGGTAGGAATATGAAGTTGGGTAAAACAGGCAACAATAAGTTTTTGAAGCAGTTCAACGAAACCTCTTTGCTGGAATTGATAAGAACCAACAGGCAGGTATCAAAAGCTGATTTGGCTCAACTTACAGGTCTATCTCCTACTGCTTGCGGCATAATTGTTTCAAACCTGCTGGAAAAAGGCTATATCCGCGAAGCCGGTATTGGAATATCAAAGGGCGGGAGAAGGCCCAATTTATACGAGCTCAATCCAAAAAGCTATTATTCCATAGGCGTTGATATAGACGTTGACTATATCAGGTTCATTCTCATGGATATAACCGGAAATGTAGAATACCGTGATATGATTTCCAGCAGATTTGACCAGTCGGTATCGGAATCAATAGCAGTTATTGAGAAAAAAGTATACCAGATAATAAAGCAGAATGCCATCAGGGAAGACAGATTATTGGGTGTTGGTGTGTCGGTGCCTGGTATGGTTGACAATATAACCCACGAAATTATATTTGCACCTAATCTCGGCTGGGAGAGAGTCGATCTGGAGAGCATGATGTCCGGTATGGGCAATTTTCCCATATATGTGGATAATGAAGCTATGTGTTCTGCCATAAGTGAAAATTGGATAGGCTGCTGTACCGAACAGAGAGATTTTGTATGTATAAACATGAAGTCCGGTATAGGTTCGAGCATATTTGCAGACGGCAATCTTTACAGGGGCTGCAGCGGAAGCGCAGGGGAAATCGGCCACATAATGGTGGATCACAACGGGCCTAAATGTGCCTGCGGAAACTATGGCTGTCTGGAAACTCTGGTTTCCTCGAAGTCAATGGTTGAAAAGGCCCAAAGGCTTGTGAGACAGGGCTTGATAGCCGATTTCTCAGAAGAGTTGGATATTAACTCGATAAATTCAATTGATTTTATTATTGATGCAGTAAAGGCAGGCAACGAGTCTGCAAGAGTTATTCTTGTGGAAGCTGCCGGATATCTGGGTCTTGCAATAGCAAATTTAATAAATACCATTAACCCTTCCAGGATAGTGCTTGGAAAGGAATTGGTTAAATTTTCAGAGGATATTTTAGAGCATATGCGAAGCATTGCCCTGGCAAAGGCACTGAAATATCCGGCATCAAGGGTTGAAATGCTCATTTCCGAACTGGGTGGGGATTCATCGGCACTTGGAGCCGCGATCATACCATTGAAAAAGCTCTTCGGCTATAGACTGTGAGGGCATAAATATAGACGTATTTTAAATTACTGTTTAGTAGCGTGCAAAGCACGCAGATGGAGGTTATTATGTCGGAAGTTTTCAGCGGAATTTCAAAGATCAAGTATGAAGGCAGTGGATCGGATAATCCATTAGCATTCAAGTACTATAATCCTGATAAGGTTATAGGCGGAAAGACAATGAAGGAGCATTTAAGATTTGCAGTAGCATACTGGCATACTTTCGCAGCTGCCGGAGCTGACATGTTCGGGGCCGGTTCATACGACAGACCCTGGAACACAATGTCTGCCATGGACGGTGCAAAATTCAAGGTTGAAGCAAACTTCGAATTTGCCGAAAAGATAGGAGTTCCATTCTTCTGCTTCCATGACAGGGACATAGCACCGGAGGGAGATACTCTTGCCGAAACAAACAAGAACCTGGACGTGATCGTAGCTGCTATAAAAGCTAGAATGAAATCAAGTGATGTAAAACTACTCTGGGGAACAACAAATGCATTCGGAAACCCAAGATTCATGCACGGTGCATCAACTTCACCAAATGCCGATATATTTGCATATGCTGCAGCTCAGGTTAAGAAGGCTATGGAAATCACAAAGGAATTAGGCGGAGAAAACTATGTATTCTGGGGTGGAAGAGAAGGCTACGAAACACTTTTGAATACAGATATGAAGCTTGAACTGGATAACCTGGCAAGGTTCCTCAAGATGGCTGTTGACTATGCAAAGGAAATAGGCTTCAACGGGCAGTTCCTTATCGAACCCAAGCCAAAGGAACCTACAAAGCACCAGTATGATTTTGATGCAGGTACTGTTATAGGCTTCCTGAAAACATACGGTTTGGATCCATACTTCAAGCTCAACATTGAAGCAAACCATGCAACTTTGGCAGGACATACCTTCCAGCACGAGCTGGCAGTCTGCAGAATCAACAATATGCTGGGAAGCATTGATGCTA
>JAEVZU010000030.1 GCA_023392075.1 Bacillota bacterium
AAGGAAACCGGAAGACCCTCCTATGACCCCAGGGACATGCTTAAATTGTATGTTTATGGATACTTTAACCGTGTACGCTCCAGCCGTAAGCTAATGCTGGAATGCACACGGAATATTGAACTGTTCTATCTTCTGAAAAGGCTGACTCCTGATTTCAGAACTATCGCAGATTTCCGAAAAGACAATGCAAAAGCCTTGAAGAATGTCTTTCGTGCCTTTGTTAAACTTTGTATGAAGCTAGACTTATACCAGAAGGAACTTCTGGCAATCGACGGTTCTAAATTTAGAGCAGTAAACAGTAAAGACAATACATATAACGCCGAAATACTTGAAAAGAAGCTCAAAAGGATTGATGAACATATACCTGATTACCTTTCACAGATGGATGAGACAGACAAGTCAGAACCTGATGCTTTGACACCGGAACAGGTGAAATCAGCGATAAAGAGAGAACTTCCACAAAACCGGAGGATATACAAAAATGCATATCTGCGGGAGTGCTGCCAGTTTGTTATGAAAATACCTCCATAGAGGTAGCATTGCAGGAGCAATCGAAAGTCAGCTGCTTTTTACGCAATGAAGATAATACTGTAACCTGTCCCATGGGTAACATCCTATCTAAAACAAAAATGAGAGGAACAAATACCATTTATGCAAATAAAGATGCCTGCCGGCAGTGTCCCAACAAATGTACAGCATCAAAATCACATAAAACCGTAAGCTTCGGTCCTGAGACAAAGTGTGTGCCTGTAAGGATGTATGGAAGCATAAGGTGTGAGCTTACTCCAATCCCTGAAAATATCCCGTTAAATCCATTCAACCATACATTTGACAGAAAGGATTACACACCGGCAAAAAAAGTTGTACTCAGAATAAAAGAAGACATTCCGAAGATAAAAGAACGAATGTGTCTGTCGGAACATCCCTTCGGGACAGTGAAATGGTATCATGGAGCCCACTATTTATTATGTAAAGGCAAAGAAAAAGCAACAGCCGAACTGGGGCTTGGTTTCCTTGCGTACAATATGAGAAGAGCAATCAAAATGGTGGGTGTCAAAAGGTTACTTGAAGCAATGTAGGAAAAAATCCTCTTCATTTTCGAACAAAATTCAAAAAACACCGGATTTGAAAACTTTTCTCCAAATCCGGTGTTTTTCTTGTTAAAACGCCGAAAAGCCTGATAAAATCAGGCTTTTCAGACAAATTGTGGCGGAGACGGTGAGATTCGAACTCACGTGCCCGTGAGGACAACCTGATTTCGAGTCGTTGGTAATGAGGGATCGGGGAGGATTTTGGGGTGCGTTTGGGTGCATGCAGTAGCGGGTGAAATGGCGCGGTGGTGCGGGGTTGATGGCGATTGAGCGGGCAGGGAGAGGCTTCGGGGAAAATGCTAACAAAAGAAAGTTTTTTGGATATTTGTTAGCATGGTGTTAGCATAATACGTATTTATTTTACAAAATGCTTCCTCTTTAAATTCGATAGGGCCTCCCTTTATGTAGTCTATATAGTCGAAGGTTGTCGCAATTATTCTAACACTTTTCTTTGACAAGAATGATTAGAATGTGTTAGAATGTGTGTTAGAATAAGCTGGGAGGTACTAATTATGCAGTTTACAGAGAGTTCAACCCTTGAGTTGAAACGTCAGGTGATTGATGACATTCGCAAAACAGTAATCGCTTTTGCAAATTCTGAAGGCGGTACTATTTATATTGGAATTGATGATGACGGCTCAGTTGTCGGTGTAAAAGACATTGGAGATGAGATGCTGAGGCTGTCCAACATGATTCGAGATGCAATCAAGCCGGATGTTACCATGTTCGTTTCTTATACGCAGGAAAAAGAAACGGGCAAAGACATTATAAAAGTTACTGTGCAGAAAGGTACGGAATGTCCGTATTATTTGCAAGCTAAAGGCTTGCGTCCCGAAGGAGTTTTTGTCCGTCAGGGTACTTCTTCCGTTCCCGCAACAGAAAGCTCCATCCGCCGAATGATTATGGAGACAGACGGCGACAGCTTTGAGGAAATGCGTTCCCTGAATCAGGATTTGACCTTTGATGCGGCGGCTCAGGAATTCAAAGTCCGAAGTGTACCTTTTGGCGCTAACCATTTAAAAACATTACATCTTGTCAATGAGGATGGGATTTATACTAATCTTGGTCTGCTGTTTTCTGATCAGTGTACCCATACAATAAAAGCTGCCGTATTTGAAGGCAAAGAAAAAATGGTTTTCAAAGACCGCCGGGAGTTCGCGGGTTCGCTATTAAAGCAGCTTAACGACGTCTTTGCATATATCTCACAGTATAACAGGGTTCGGGCTGAATTCAATGGACTGTATCGCAATGATAAAAAAGACTATCCCGAAGAGGCCTTGAGAGAAGCACTGCTTAATGTTTTAGTACACAGGGACTACGCCTACAGCGCAAGTACCCTCATCAGCATCTTTGATGACCGGATTGAATTTATATCGGTAGGAGGATTGGTTAAGGGAATTAATCTTTCAGATATCATGCTTGGCGTATCGGCGACCCGCAATGAACGGCTCGCCAATATCTTTTACCGCCTGACCCTTATAGAAGCCTATGGCACAGGTGTACCGAAGATTTTGAATAGTTATAAAGGCTTTACTGCACAGCCGGAAATTGAGGTAACTGATAACGCTTTCAAGATTACCCTTCCAAATCAGAATGAGCAAAAACAGGGTGCCGGAACGACGTCGGATGAAAAAAGAATCATTGAGCTTGCGGAACGGCTTGGCAAACTTAAGAGGAAGGATGTCGAATCAGAACTTAATATTTCACAAAGCATGTCGGGCAGAATTCTCAAAGCTATGGTTAATAAGATGATTCTTGAGACTGTCGGACAGGGCAAAAACACGGTATATGTGTTGAGAAAGTGAGTTGACGCTAAGGGGGGTATCCAGCAATCGTTATCAAATCGTTATGAAATTTCGATTGAGACGATTGCATAACGATTGGCATTTTATTTTAATTTAGTCAGATAAGTTTGAAATAACGCATTACTTTTCATACCGCTTATTTTAATTTGAGCCGCCCTTCGGGGCGGTTTTTTCATGCTCTGAAGGAGGTGACCATGACGGGATAGACAAGACCCACCTGTGCGGCTATGGAGAATATTATGCTGCACGGCTCCTGGTTTTTGCTGCAATTATACCACGCAACATCGGTCGGCGGCAAAAACCGCGGTGAAGCGAAGGCAGAAAGGAGATGTTTAAATTATGCCCTATGCGATTTTACGATTTGAAAAAAGAAGAGGCGGACCAGCATCCGCACTGGAGAAGCACCACGAAAGGAAAAAGCAGCAATATGCCAGTAATCCCGACATTGATACCGAGTGCTCGGAGATGAATTTTCATCTTGTGCAGCCGAGAGTGAAGTATTACGGTGAAATTCAGAACCGCATCGAAAAAGCACAGAAAGAAAATCCGAAGTGCAAGGTACGAAAGGACAGCATTAAGTTCATCGACACAATTGTTACCGCAAGTCCAGAGTTTTTTGATTGCTGTTCAGCGGAGGAAACGGAAAAATATTTTAAACATGCGCTGGAGTTTTTACAGGAGGAAGTCGGCGCGGACAATATTTTCTCGGCCGTAGTCCATATGGACGAGCAGAACCCGCACATGCATCTGTGCTTTGTACCGCTGACAAAAGATAAACGCCTTTCTGCCAAGGAAGTAATGGGTGACCGTAACAAGCTCATTGAGTGGCAGGATAAGTTTCATGAACACATGTCGAAGGAGTTTTCCGAATTGGAGCGCGGAGAATCCGCCGCAGTCACCAAACGCAAGCACATCCCGACCTGGCTTTATAAGCAGGCAAACCGCCTGACTGAACAGATGGAGCAAATGAGGCGGGAGATAGAAGGCATCGGTACCTTTAACGTACAGAAAAAGAAAGAAAATCTTCTGGATATGTTCTGCAAATGGTATCCCCACATCAATGCCTTTGAGAACCAGCTGAAGCCTTACGCCCAGCAGCTTGAAATTTTGCAGCACAACGAGGTTGCTCTAGAAACAAAGACAAGACAGGCACAGCGCACCGCACAGGCCGTACAGAACGAGAACACAACGCTTATTTATCAGCTGCGAGATTATCAGGAGTTTGTGGACTCCATTCCGGAGGAACTGAGAAAGGAGTTGATGGAACAGTACGAACAGAAGCAAGGCGAACAGACACAGGGATTGCAACTATAATTTTGGGAGGTATGTGAAAATGAGCAAATTTAACTATGTCATCACCGTGGACGAAAATGACGTCCGTATCGAAAAGAGGCCTATTGCCACAATCCGTATCGGAGACGAAACAGAGAAGGAACTTGCTGCACGGGAGGCAGAGCGACTGGCATGGGAGCAGATGAAGTTGCCCGTATGGTTTGATGTTCTGATTCGCTGGGGCTTCAGAAGGGTCTGGAGGCGGTTTAATAGAGTAGATTGATGCTTATCATGCAAGCGGGGCGTTGCTATATGTGGCGCCCCTGTATTCTGAGTTAGATAATTATGTTCTCAAAATATATAAATCATGGCTGCAAAAACAAGTTATAGGCTCTTTCTTCAAAATATGTTTTAGAAACATTTTTTGCATTTTTGTTTTTCAAGTGGTCATGCGCAACTTTCAAGAAATCCTCTTTTGTAGCTGCATCCCATTTATTCCATAGCAATGGGCTAACCGTCATATTTTCACAGTTAAGAGGTATTAAATTATTGAGGTATTTTAATGTCAATCTTGTTGGTGCTATTTTTAATTGTTTGCCGAAAAAACCATATATGGGATGATCTTCTTTAAACCACGAAAATATGATACGAGTTTGATTTTCATCGGGAATAATCGAAATATAAATCATTGGTAAATCAAACTCACCATGAAAAATTGGGTTTCCAAAGACATCAAATATAGGGCAGAAACAGGTTGCGGCCGCAAAATATGCTCGATACCCTAAAGTTACAGTCACGCCTTCTAAGCAGTTGTATCTTTCAGTGAGTATAGCTTTGTCAAATTTGTCTTTATACCAATTCAAAGCGTGTAGGGAATTTTGGGTTTGGAAGTAAAAGAGAACCACTAACGGATTACAGGTCAAATCATATTTCTGCCGTAGGGCTTCATAACAATCAAGTTCGCGTATCACTTTATAATATGTTGCTGCAAACGTTCGATAAGCGTATAAGAAAAAAGTGTGTTCATCAAGCGTTACTGCGCGTTGGTCAATAGGATAAAACATTGCATCATGGGTTTGGCAAAAGCAGTAAAATTTGGTTGCCTTGGCCTCGATACCCATTGGTTTCATTTCAAACTCATTTGTTATCCCATATACTACGGGCATCAAAACTTCGCTATTTTCTGCGATTAAGGATAAAACTGCTTGCTGTGAAATCGTGTGAGCATGCGTTTTTACATCGCAGCATTCATCCTGCTTGGGATGTAAGCACAAATGCTCATAATGTCTGCGCTTTTCATCAAGCTCGTGCATGAATTTTTTGTGAATTCCTTCACTTTTGTTGGGATTGATTTTTCCTTTACAGCATTCGTCGTATGGCTTTCCACTGCCGCATAAGCAGTGGTCTGATTTACTTTCAAATTTCTCCTTCATATTTTTTTAGTTCTCCAATCATGTCCCAAAAGCTACATTTACCGTCAATATATTCCCAATAGGTCATCATCCTAATATCTGCATCAGCCAAATTAGCATCATCACATTTTTGAGCTCCAATAATAAATTCTTCTATTTCGCAGATTTGAAAAGTTACATTTTCCAAAGCATCTTCTGAAAGGTCTCCAATTTGTTCCTCGTATGCAGTAACATAGTCTCTTATATTATCTAAAATCTCTTTAACGTGATTTATGTTATGTATGTCTTTCGCTTTAATCATCAACACACCTTCTTTCAAAACAATTATACAATTCATCTATGCTATCGTATTATTCCGCATTGGTATTGCTATTCTGCGGAACAAACCATACCGTTTAGCCAATACTTTTTTCTATTATCATTGAAGCCTATGTAACTCCAGTCATAATCATCAGCGCTGGCATATGGATAGGCGGCTACGATTTCGGCAAGCATCATGATTCATATTCCTCCTTTTAGCATAGACTCTATATACTTGCTTAAAACACCCACAGCTACCTTTTCAGTAACATCCCCAGCCTTTTTTGCTGCTTTCCGTAGAAAACCCATTAGTCGTTGTTTAGCATTTTGTCTTGCTGGCTCAGCAACAGTTTTATCCTTTAATTGATCAAGGTCAGATCGACATTGAAGTGATTCAATTCCATCAGTATACTTGGAAATTAGTTCAAGAAGTTGTTTATCATTGTCATTATAAACAACCGACCCATTAATTATTTTTTCTATCTCGGTATGCACTTTCTGAGAATTAATAACAGCCATGTTACCAATGTTTATAGCAATATTACCACCAGTTGCTACAGCAGAAATTAAACCAGAAACCCCTACATTCCCCCAAGAAATCATTTGTTTTCCACCTTGGTCCAAAATATCTGCTTCAAGTCGCTGCTTGAGCAGAAGTGATTTACGCTCAAATTCATGCTTTGATTCAAGTATTAGTCGTTTATAATCCCTTGAGTACCGTTCAACCAAAAATGCAGAGTCATAATCGCTAAAGCCCTGTTTTATTAAAACTTGGAGAGCCTGTTCAGGTTGATCACCACACATTGTCATAAATGAATCAAACCTCATTAATGCATCGTTCAAGTTTTGCACACTACCCATTCCATTATCTGACCTGAATATATATACCACACCACTATCTGACTTTTTAGAATCTATAGAAAAGTTCTGTCCTTCTACCTGTCGTAAATATCGCTCAAGTACTGACAATAATGACTTGAATTGCTCTGCTTGCAATCTATCATTAGGAACAAATAGCCTTAAAAAAACTCCTTGTTCAATATCTCCTAAAAATTCTTGTAGACGAATTGTAACATCAGAACGGATAAAAAATGGAGCAACTTCAACCCCAGATTCATAAATTAATTTAATTAATTCTTCAACTTCAGATTTTCTATTTTCATAATCTTTCAATCTTATAATTGCATTTTCTATGCGATCGTAGCGATAAAATCCTTCATGGACGTCTCGTAGCTCTAATATATCTTCAAGCTGTTGTAACGTCATTGGCAAGCGAGTTTCCCAGTGTCTCATAGTGAATATTCCATCTAAATTATCTTGAAAGATAAAGACAATGGTTTTTGATTTTGTAGCTGTATTGATGAGTTGTAAAAAAGCTGATAGATATTCACTTTTACTTGCTTGAAGCAATAGAGAGGTATGTAAGTAAAAAATTGTTGCTGCAAGTTCCCCAGAGTTAACTATTTTATCCATCTCACCAACACGCTTTAACCAAGTTTTCGGTTGAACTTTATCAATTGGCATCTGCAAAAGCGCATATCCAAGAGCCTTAACATTAGCACTTAGGCCTTCGTGTGAAAATCCGCCAATTGTAACTACATATTTAGGCATAGATACCCCCTATCCTTTCCATTAGCCCAGACTACAGATTACAGCATAATTATATCATAAATTATGTTAAATACTATTTTATTCCAATTTTTTTATTCTACTGTTTCCTTCAATTTCTTATATACTATCTAAATGCACAGAGTTAATGAAGCTAAAATTCAGATAAAAAATAGAGTTGTAGGTTTTAAGTACCTTAAGTGCAATAAATAATTTTTTGAAGAGATGACACCTTGAACGCCTATTCAAACAGACATACAAGGTGTTTAATGTACCGCATTCTGCTTAGTTTATAATTTCTCTTGCGAGAATGAACACCCTATTCTTCAATAATTGTTACAAGCTTTAAAATTAATTTTCCGTGGCTCTCTTCAATAATCAGTTTCTTTCCGGCTGTAAAACCTAACTTCTCCAGCCAAGCGCCTTTAATGCGTATAAACGGTACTTCCTTTTTATTAGAGGTCACGCACGATATGGTTGATATTCTCACTTTCAAGAAATGACCTCCTTTTCTTCAGTTTCTGGTATTTTTTCCTGTGATATTGTCATTTCAGCACCTCCAGCACACACAATAAACTAACTTGTGCCGGAAGTCTATATATAAATTCAATAGTTTTTCTACGACATACATCTCTATTTGAAGTCCCGACTGGGCTTAACGGCATAGTATTTGGCATGTTGTCGGGCGGTATATTGTCCTTTTCGGGTGTTTCTATGAACTCAATGTAGATGGACTCACCCTTAAACTCTGGCATCTCGGCCAGTGAGGAGCCGCAATAGTTTCTCCAGCTTCGCTTCAATTTTGGCGTTTACGGCGGGCTTTACCAGCCGATGGGTATTTCCCTGACTTCGATGCTCCGAGGCCACACAGCGGCACACAGTATGACGCAATTGGTAATGGCCATGTTAGTAACAATACCTTATTCGTTTGATTGTCATCATTTGAAAATAACTGACGGGTGTCCTGATCCGCTCTTTGGCTGTAATCAGAACACCCGTCATATAAAAAGTGGATTCAGAATGTTGGTAAAGTTTAATTACATCTACAGATGCTTATTAATTGCCAAGCCTTCCTGCATTCCGTTTGGGTATAAATAGATTAGCTTTTTTCTATCGAAAGCCGGATTTACCTCATGGATAATACTGTGATGATTCGGGCACACGATAAGTTGATTGCTTGCATCGTTATTTAAACTTTTTACAAAATAATCAATATGATGCGCTTCTATTACATGTGTCCCATATCCTTCTCCGATAAGCTTTCCACAGATTTGACACCGATAATCGTAAAGCAGTTTGAGATTATCACCTATTTTTCTATTCAGCTTTCTGATTCTAACAACCCGTTCATCTTCAAGAAGTTTAGAACCTTTATCTACGATATCATAATTGAAATTGGATTCAAAAACGCGCTCTGATTGCTTCTCAGCTACCTGTTTCAGCAAGTAAATATCATCAGCCACGATTGTTTCAAAAATGTAGGAGTCTTCATATTCAGTTGTATAGATAGCAAGGTACTCCTTGGAATATTCAGGCAATTTTATAATGGCGCGGTCTCCTTCGGGACGCATTTCTCTCTGACGCATGATAAAAGTATAACTTTTTGAGAAACTGGCTTGCAGTGCTCTTGCCAGGGAACCATTACGAGGATATCGAATCTGAAGAGTATCTTTGATTCTTTTAAATCGTGTATCAAAATTAACATTCCGAATCTGTGCTGTATATCTTTTTCCATTAAGATAGATGCTTATTGGTTTAGATTCTCCTCGCTGCAGAAACTTTCCCATGTTTCTTGCGAAGATTACTTGATTTTCGACAGGCAAAGTAATGCCTTCAGTTAGTAAAGACCAATTAGCCTCAGTTTTATACACATAATGTTCAAAGCTTTCCATAACCCCATCTTCTTAAAACAATCTTATATACAGAAAATCTTCTGCTTTGTAGTAACAAGCAACCACTGCTGTATTCCTTAAAAATCCAATTACATTATACTTTTTTCAACTCTGCAGTACAAGACAAATGGATTAAGAACTGTTAGCTAATTCTCTTTGTTTCTTTCCCTAAATGCCCGCACGTTATAGTGGTTCCGGCACTTGACCGAGCAGAATTCACTGCGGGAATTCGAGTTATAATATGCTTCCCCGCAATTCTTGCAAATCTTTAGAGGACTTGCGAGATCTGTGATTAAAAGGGCATAACTTAGCTTCAGCACAGCCAGCAGATTTTCAGGCTCCCAGACGAGCTGGGGTGGAGAGCCGAAGGTCAAGCGGTAGTTCATGCCGCAGGCTTCTGGCGTCTGCTCTTGCTTTCGGAGCTGCTCCTGTTCTTTTTGGCTCAGTTTGTCCGTCTGCCCTTTTACCATGAGAAAGTGCGTATAAAGAATACTGAGTGTGTCCTGATACCGCTCCAACGGCTCACCATATGTCTTGGCAAAGATACCACTGTAAACAGGGGCTGTACCGCCGTCACTATTATCTGCATCGCGCCCGGCTCTCAGTAGTGGACTTTTAATAGGCGGTGTCACTCCCAACGGACCGTATTTGCGGGCAAAGGAAAGACAGACCTCATCCTTATCTTCCTTTTGTTCGAATACCAGCTTGCCGAGATTCAAAGCGTCCACCACCATCTGCTCCGGCGCGGAGGTGCAGCTGTACGGCAGAGCGGTGGCAATTTCGGAGGGCATGATGTATTTCACGTTGCGGTTATTAGAAATTCGGTAATCCGACCAGCGTACCCAGCTGCCGTTGAGATTTGAAAACATATTTTTGAGTTCCATAACGAACCTCGATTCTATAAATATAATTGCATAAAGCAGTACCGCACAACAACCTGTGCTGTACTGTTTTCATTTTGCTGTTTATGCCGCCAGGCTCAAGACCTTCCGCTTAAGCGGCGGGTAAATCCTCTTGGAGATTTCCCATCCAAACATAAAAGTCGGAATGGTCAGCCAACCGAGCGCCCTTGTGCATGTGGGGACGTAACCTTCGCCACGCTGGCTGTTCATAATAGCTTTAATGCGCCTATATGTCCGGTCAAGCACATCCAGAATGTTGCGGCAGCTTGTACCCAGCATTTCTGCTATTTCTTTCGTTTTCATTTGCTGGATAGCACTCAGGAACAGGATATTTCTTTGATGTGCAGTAAGCGCCTGAATCGCTTTTGCCAGCTTGCCTGAACTGACCAATTGGTGTAAATCCTCCGGGTCTTGAGAGAAGATTTCTTCAAGCCACCTGTTATCGGGTCTGTTTGGCAGACCCTTACTTCTTCCTTTACTTGACCTGTAAAAGCTGAGTTCGGCTATCTGAAACTCTCTGCCATCCTGGTGCTTTTTGATCCAGCGCCTTGTTCTTTCATGTTTGTTGTCCAGCAACTCCAACTCATCTGCATGACTACCTGCCCAGCGTCTTACTTCCTCGTTATCGCTTTTCAGATACTTTATGGCAGGTCATTCCAAAACCTGATGCGGAATACCTCCTTTCCTTACACATTCTTCGTTTTGATACTTCATTGCTGTATCCTCCATCAAAAATTTTTGACCCTACTTCCGATTTTGCCTTTTTCAAGGTCTAATATATAGGCGTGTAATTGATGTAATTATAATAACCAATTACATAGCAATTGTCAAGGAGGAGCAAAATGAAAAATACAGTCAGTGTGGAACAGGGGTATAAGCTGATGTTTCAGGAGTATCCCGATGTAGTAGATGTGGACGCTATGCGTGTCATGCTGGGCGGTATCGGAAAGAGAACAGCTTACCGCCTGCTACGGGATGGAGTCATTGAATGTGTTCGCATGGGGCGGGTTTATAAGGTACCAAAAATAAGCGTCATTTCATATCTCTGCAAAGCAGAAGTCGAGAGTGAATAAAGTGATACGACTTGAATACACCGTCAACCTATGCTAACATCACACAACACCCGAGAACGGATATTTTCTTTGGAAGGAGGGGACTGAATGGTTACAGGTAGCCTGTTTGAGCGAAATGGTACATATACCGCCGTGCTTAATACATATGAAAACGGCAAAAGAAAGCAAAAGTCCATTGCACTTGGCATCCCTGTCAAGGGCAATAAACGAAAGGCACTGGAGATGCTGGAGGAATTGAAACGTTTGTACAACGGCGAGGGGATAAATGATTTGCAGATAAAAAAAGATTCACCTCTGTTTGCCGATTTTCTTAGAGATTGGCTGAAAATCACAGCGCCTACCATTGAACGGACAACGTATCAGAGTTATGAAAGCATGATCAATGCGAGGCTGGACGGCTTCTTCCGCATGCTGAGCGTGACGCTGGCACAGGTGGAACCATCACATATCCGTGCACTGCACGATTCAATTTTCAAGGACGGCTACAATGCTAATACGGTCATTCATTATCATGCCATCGTCAGGAAAGCGCTGCAATATGCTGTGAAAAACGAGTTGATTTCTAAAAATCCAGCTGACATGGTGGATCGACCGAAGATAGGGAAGTATGTTGCTGAATATTATAATGAGAACGAGTTGGTAGTACTCTTTGAAGCGACACAGAGGGATTCCATGGCTGTGGTCATCCAGCTTGCCGCCTATTACGGCCTACGGCGCAGCGAGGTACTGGGTATTCGCTGGAGCGCTATTGATTTTCAGCGGGGCACCATCTCTATAAACCATAAAGTAACAGAGTGCAAGGCCGGGGGGCAAAAGGTGATTTATGCAGAGGACAAGTTGAAAACAAAGTCCAGCTTCCGTACGCTGCCGTTGATTCCCGAGGTACGGGCGCTTCTTCTGGAGACAAAGGAGCGGCAGGAGAATTACCGAAAGCTGTTTAAGAAATGTTACGATAATAGCTACGCCGACTATGTTTGTGTAGACGAAATGGGCAAGCTTTTCTGCCCTAATTACATTACCGAGCATTTCGGTTATCTTTTGAAACGATATCAATTCAGGAAAATCCGCTTTCACGATTTGCGCCACTCATGTGCCAGTCTGCTTTTAGCGCATGGCATCCCTATGAAATCTATTCAGGAGTGGCTTGGTCATTTCACGTTTGCAACCACGGCAGACACCTATTCACACTTGAATTTCAGCTCCAAGCAGGAATCGGCAAAGGCCATCAGTGCTGCCTTTGGCAAACAGGAAGAGCTGGTAGCAGATGAGCCAGAGCGTAAGAAGCCGGAAGAGGTCCAGGAAGAGGAAGAAAAACAGGGATTGGGCATGACCATGAGCATGATGTAATGGGGGAAGTAAAATGGAGCAGGATTATATCAAGTTATTAAAGGACCGCCAGGAAACGCTCTCATTGGAGCAGTTCCGTGCAGTAGCACATATTAGCAAGCGAAAGGCAAAATGGCTGTTTGAAAACGGCGTCATTCCTTGCGAGGATTCGGGTAAGCATACACACCGTTTTCAGGTTAAAAAGCGTGATGTAGCAGATTTTCTCCAGCGGCGGGATGCGGGAGAGCTAAACGGCATTATCCCAGCCGGTGCTTTCAGCAACAAACAGCTTCATAATACCCCGCTGCTGAACACAAATATGGAGGAGCTTCTTTCTTTTCTGATGGAGGAATGGGCGGACGAGCCGGATATGCTGACCACCAAACAGGCGTCAGATTTGACAGGATATAACGGCACCACTATTAACAATTGGGCGGTGGATGGGAAAATCCAGACCGTAAATTTTTACGGTAAAAATCTTATCTCAAAGGAATCGCTGGTGGAGTATCTGGCAAGTCCCGAAGGTCAGCGCATTGTCCGACCATCTAAGAAGCACCAGGAAATTATTGAAGCCTTTACTGACAGAGAACAAAAAAGCGGCATGGTTTTTGGCTCCATGTCGCTGTAAATTTATTTGCCCTTTTTTACGCCTTTATTGTCACCAAATATCTCGGCAACTGCTTTTAGAGATGAAATGGTGGCGGCTGCTTGTGTTTGATCTGACCGCAGTTCGAAGGTCAATTTATTATTAATACTTGGATCTTTCTGAAAATGACCTTCAATCAAAACATGTCCTTTTTTGTTAAAGGTACATTTAAGGTCAAGCTCTCGTTCAGTATTATCCAGCGTAGCAACACCATCAAGGACTTCATAGCAATACTTCATTTGTTGAAGAAAACTGTACAGCTCGCCTGTTGTGAAATAATGCGTTGCATTAACAACCATATATTCTCCAGCACGAATTGACAGATTTCCTTTAGCCCCATATCCGCCGCCGTAGCTTGTTTCATTTGGGTATCCCCAAACTTCATCGATTGTAAGTTCAATAGAATCATCCATACCCTCAAGTTTGAAAGCAAGCATTGGGAGGGGAAGCTCGTTATGTTCATTTGTTGGCATAAGACTACCTTACTCCTTTCTGCGGTCCAGAATAGAGAGGAACAAATCATTTAGAGGTTCCCAGTTACTTGGCTGCTCTTTTGGCAGAGCTTCGATTTGCTCTCGGATTATACTCAAATTCTACTCTATAAATTCATTTAGCGGAGCAATTTTCGGAGTCTCCCCGATTTCCGGCGTGGACATTTTAAGCTTTAACAGATCAGTAACAACAGGTTTCAGTTCCGGCTCAAGCTGTGTTTCTACAAGCTCGGTAAAAAGCATCGGAGGCGGTGTATGCCGTTCCAGAATCCAGCGGCAAGCCAGTAAGGGACGGATAACATAGAAATATTTTTTCGCTTTTACCATCTCGCCCTTCAGGTATTCACGGTAGTTTCCTTCAGCTGTGCTTAGATAGTGCCACAATCCTGATCTGGCTACAAAATAATTGCCGATGAGAGGCAATAAATGCTTAAATTCATCTGTAGTTTTATAAACGATAGGTGAGTTGCTCCACTCGAACAACGTTGGATTGGAGGCATGAAGCAACTTTAAAGTCTTATCAATGTCCCAGCCGTTTATGTCCAACACATCATTAAGCGGGTATTCCAGCACGTCTCTCGTCCTGTCAAGCCGTAGATAGTAAGCCTTTGGGCGCACATAAAAGAATCGCACATCGTAATCACTATCCGGCGATGCAAAGCCCCAAGCTCTGCTACCTGATTCTACGGCATGCAGGATGGTGATGTTTTCGGCTTGCTCTATATCATTCAGTTTTTCGATAATGATGTTTTGCATATAAATCCTCGTATCCCCTTATATAAGGTCACAGATTGTCTAAATAACATTCAAAATAGAGGCGTTCTCTATAGATGATGTCATTTTTTTCATCAACGGGATTTTCGCCAAGCGGATTAACGGAATCAGCATAGTATGATTTAATTTCGCCTGTTTTTGCCACATAGCTATGATTTATTATTTCAGCAATATCATCTACAGAATACCCTTCTGGTATATTGAAAAACTCCATAAGAAAAGTTGTTCCAAAGGTAAAAGACTTTCCGTCTTTCATTTTTACAACGAATCCAGTCCAACTCATAAGAGTTTCTCCATGTATTTGATGCAGGACGGAGATAGGAAAAGCAAATCGACTTTTCTCGATTTTTGCAATGTCATAATCGTTTATGCTGTTTCTTTTGGTAACAAAACTCTTAACAATATCGTAGTATCCGTGTTTTGAATTTTTAAAGATGCTTTTACCTGTTTGCTCCTCTTTGAAGCGTTTTATGGCCAAGTCAACAATTGTGTTGGGGTTTCGAAAAATGACACAAGGCAAATAAGTTCCATCTATTAAATATACAGAAGCCCTATAGCCAGTACCATAAGATTGACTCGTCAATGGTTCAGTATTTTCTTTTAAAAATTTAATTATACCTTCTTTACTCATCTGTTCCATAGATGGACTCCTCTATTGACAAAGCTACATAATGCTTAGTATTTAGAAATATAAAAGCCCCATACGCAATTACTGAATTCGCCAGCTGCAAACTTATGATCCTGCCCGTCAATAGTAACACTAAAAATTGTAAAATCATATTCCTGACCATATAGAGGGTCTCTAACATGAGCCTTTTCACCGGTGTTGTGCCATTTGTAATCAAATATATTGACGCTAAATAACTGACATTTTCCGTCAAGACCAGTTGTTTCATGTTGCCAAGTTTTTTGTTTCCAGGCTTTCATCGGCGATTCCCTCCGCTGCTTTATAAAAATGGCCTGTCATATTCTGACAGACCATTGATTGCTGTTGGGGTAAAAGCCCCAAAATGGCGGAAGAGGAGGGATTCGAACCCTCGTGCCGCTTGCGCGACAACCTGATTTCGAGTCAGGGCCGTTACAACCACTTCGATACTCTTCCATATAATTTAACCGCCGGAGCGGAAAAACGCTTTTAAGAAAACTGTTAGCATTTGCAATAATTTTTCACTCATCCGGCGCTAACAAAGCCCGATTTCATGCGGGTTTGTACCTTGCGGTCGAGCCTTTGACCCATTCGATTTGGAGTCAGCCCCGTTATAACCACTTCGATACTTCTCCAAGTTTAGCTGAAGTTATTTTTTATATATAGTATATCTGACAACTTCAGCATATATATTCTACACGGAAACCAACTGTGTTTCAAGCTTTTTATTTTTCCATAATCTTTCAGCGGGAACTACAATTCCATTCTATCATACAATTTCTGAGTAATTCCCATTGAAATTCCGTATATTACAATATCCAGCAAAATTGAAACTGCAAAGAAAGCAGAGACATTATTCAACACAGCAATATCAGGAAGCTTCTGAAGATTTTCCGGGTTGACACCTTTAGCTATAACCCCGACCAGGAACATTCCCAAAAAGGATATGAAAGTGATAAATCTGCCTTTAATAGCACCGAATTTAAAAAATCCCGGCAATTGTATGGCCGTAAACAGTGTAAACAGTGTTAATCCCACACTAACTGCTATCACCATATCCTGATATGAAAATGATTTTTTTGTAAATGTCAAAGTTGCAACATTCATTACCAATCCGGATAAAACTGCAACAATTCCTGTAAGGGCCGAGAACATATATCTTCCTGTTACAATATCTTTTTTTGTTACTGGCAGTAATCCATAAAGCCTGTTCAGATCGTTTTTCTCAGCTATGGAAAAGGTGTAGCTTGAAGTCATTGCCATAATACTCATACAAAATATAAGTCCTGAAATTATATCCTGTGTACCGATTATTACAATCAACGGAACCAAAAAGACTATCAGCAGTGATTTGGAATACGGCTTGATTAAGGAAATATCAAGCTTTATCATTTTTATAACATTATTCATGATTGCTGCCTCCCTTGCTGGTGAAAATAATGATATCGTCTATTGAAACAGGCTCACAGCTCATATTGCCAAAGCTCTTGATATCATTGGTTTTAATCAGTGCTTCAAAGCCTGTTGAATACTTTCTTATACCGATAAGCTTCTTTTCCTGCTCGCTGCCGAGATCATTTTTGCCCCCCTTGACCATCCTGAAGCCGTCAATAAAATCATCCTTGGGTCCGGTGTAAAATAAATTACCATTATTGATAAACGTAATATAGTCCGCAATCTTATCCAAATCAGAGGTTATGTGTGTAGAAAACAGTACACTTCTCCTGCCGTCCTGAATAAACTCCGATAAAATTTCAAGAAATTCATCTCTGGCAACAGGATCCAGCCCACTGGTAGGCTCATCCAGGATCAACAGCCGGGCATCGTGAGACAAGGCGCAAGCCACCATTAATTTCATCTGCATTCCACGGGAGAGTTCTTTAATCTTCTTATTTTGATCCAGACCGAAATTTTTAATCATTTTATGAAATTTATCACTATCCCAGGTAGAATAAAAAATACCGACTGCTTTTTCAGCCTGTTTAATAGTCCAATCCTGTACAAAATAGCTGGAATCAAATACAGCACCTATGTTTTCCTTGATCCTGCTCTGGTCATTAATACTGTCCAAGCCAAGTATTTTTATATTCCCGCCTGATTTCCTTATCATATTGAGCATAAGTTTTATGGTCGTGGTCTTGCCAGCCCCATTTGGCCCTATGAGCCCCATAATATAACCTTCAGGCAATGTAAGGCTTATATTGTTCAGTGAAAATTTTGTGTATTTTTTACAAAGGCCGTCTATTTCAATAACATTACTCATTTCCATCCTCCTCCATAAGTATTCCAAGCATCTTTACAAGCTCCTCACCCGACACCCCTGCTCTTTTAGCCGATTTTATGGCCGAAACAAGATTATCCTCAATTTCTCTCAGCAGCTGTTCGCGGATCAGTTCAGATCCCCTTCCCATAACATAGCAGCCCTTCCCCTGAACATTTGTCACATACCCCTCCTGCTCCAATTCGGTATATGCTCTGGTTGTGGTAAGGACGCTTATTTTCAGATCTTTAGCAAGCTGACGCAAGGAAGGCAGAAGTTCATTCTCTTCTATTTCCCCGGAAAGAATTGCACTTTTGATCTGCTCCTTTATCTGTTCATAAATAGGTATACCTGATGTATTAGAAATAATAATTTTCACTAATATCCTCCATCTAGATGTATATACTGTTATACATGTTACATATACAGTATATACATATGTAACAGCATTGTCAACAATGCAGAATAAAAGTCCTGCAAATTTGCAGGACTAAAAATTTTACCATATTAAAAATTTCAATCACTTCTCATTTAGTAACCCTTTGTTTCAATTCTTTCAAAGCTTCCTTCAAATGGAGAAGCTGTGCATTGTATCTGACACTGCGCATTCCGGGAAAGGCCCTGATTAACCTGTGTCCGCTGCCTCTTTTGGCAGTGAGGGCTTCAAATTTTTCCCTCAGCTTTTTATTTAATTCAAGTTTACTCTCTTCAAGCTTCTGGTTAAAACCTGTTTTACCCTCTTCGATTATTTGGCTTATATTTGCCTTACTTTCCTCCAGCTTGTTATTAAGACTTGTCTTCCCTGTTTCTATTTTTTTATTTAAACCAGCTTTGCTTTGCTCTATGATCAGCTTCAATTTCTCAAAGCTTTTGAGAAACTCCAGCTCATTGAACCATTCCTGAATATCGGTATCCTTACGGAGTTCTTCGGTGAATTCATACAGTTTTCTAAGACGTTCATTAAGATTTACCAGAGTATTGAGCGTAAAGATGCTATCCACGATAAAAACCGCAATCAATAAAATGTTTATGATCATTAAATAAAAAGAAGGTATGCTCCAAACCAGTCTTTCCGTTACTGGGTGAATAACCTCTATCAGCAGGACACTCATCATTCCAAAGCAAATGGAATTCTCCAGACATACCCGGCCCTGCAGGTTAAACCTCTTGTTGCTGTAATCCCACCATCTTGTTCCGAAAAAAGTCTCAAGCAGCCAGCCAGTCATATATTCTACAATGCTTGTAATTATCATGCCGGTTATAAATAGAAAAGGCAGACTAAAAGCTACAGGTTCCAACAGCCATATTATAAAAAGAGCTCCAAAACCATAAACAGGGCAGACGGGGCCTGCTAAAAACCCTCTGTTTATAATTCTTTTTGATAAAAACGAACAGTATATAACCTCACAAAACCATCCAATAAAGCTGTAAATGGTAAAATAAACGAATAATTTTTCCACTTCCTGCAACTGGATTCCCCCCTGTCATAAATCCATTCAGCTTTTCTTATTTATTTAATTATACGAAATATTTTGATTAAAGTTTATAAGTTAATTTAAGAAAAATGTATGACTTTGTAATATTAAGGTTTAAAAATAATGGCTGTTGATTATCCTTAACAGCCATTTGGAATCAATACCCTTAAATGTATTATATCGGATAAAATACACAAAACCTGTATATACAACTTTACCAGCTATAGCCCAGCATTTTTATGGATATTTCCCCTTAAATTTCATTTAAAATGTTATGGGTTTATAGTAAAATAATTTTATATTATGTCGTAATTTAATATATAAAAGAATAAAAGGTGGTATAATGGATCTTCAAATTCCAATTATAAATATGGTTTTATCCCTCTCAGGCGCAATTGATTTAATTGACCACAGCTTGACCAATCATCACAAGAGAGTCACATATATAGCATTCAGTATAGCAAAGCAACTGAATTTTTCAGACCGGGAGCTGAAAGATATCGTTTTGGCAAGCCTGCTGCATGACTGCGGTGCCGTAAATGTTTCAGAAAGAAACTCATTATTCGAATTTGATTACGGAAATTCGGCAATACAGAGGCATTCCCATGGCTATAAGGGATGGTTTATCCTCAGTGATTCTGAAGAATTAAAGACTGCTGCCGAAATAATCAAATTTCATCATGTTTTTTGGGAAGAACAGGACGAAGGGTATCTTGATACTTACGACATACCTGTAGCCAGCCATGTCCTTCACCTGGCAGATAGAATTGATATACTTATCAATAGAAATAAGGAGATCCTCGATCAGAGAAAGTTCATCCTGAATCAGGTTGAAAGATGCAAGGGTACAATGTTTATGCCGGAAGTTGTAGAGGCATTTGAGACTCTTGCACCCAAACCGTATTTCTGGTTTGACCTGATCAATCCCTACCTTGATGAGCTGATCAAGAATGAAATGTCTTCCTATTTGGTAACATTGAATAGCAAGCTTTTGCTGGAGTTTGCCAACATAGCACACAGGATAATCGACTTCAGAAGCAAATTTACAGCTACCCACTCCATCGGAGTTGCAACCAGTGCAAGCAGCCTGGCTTCGAAGCTGGGCTTCAGCAAAGAGGACTGTGAACTAATGCATTGTGCCGGCCTGATGCATGATCTTGGCAAACTGGCCATATCTGAGAGAATTCTGGAGAAATCGGGGCCTCTTGATAAGCACGAATATAATGTTATTAAAACTCATACCTACCATACATACAGAATTATAGATTCCATACCCGGCCTCGGCAAAGTCCGCGACTGGGCAGCCTTCCACCATGAAAAGCTGGATGGTTCGGGATATCCCTTCAAGCTGAAGGCTGACAAGCTTGATTTAGGTTCAAGAATACTGGCCATAAGTGATATGTTTACAGCTTTGACCGAAGAGAGACCTTATCGACGGGCACTGTCAGTGAACGCCGCCATTGAAATCATTCTGAATACAAAGGGGCTGGACCTGGATGTAAAGGATTGCCTGTATAAAAATCTTGAAGAAATAAATGAAATACGAAAAGTTTCCCAGGAAAACATATTTCTTAGCTGCCATGAAGTATTGAACAGCCCATACGACTTTATAAATGCCCAATTAAAGCTAAGTAAACAAGGTAGATAATTTCTCTATACATAATACGCTGCGAAAGCAGACTCCCGGACAAGGATAAAAAAACAGCCGGCCAGTCAGCCGGCTAAATTTATTGTTAAGGGTATTTCATATAAATATTGTATACCCTATCAGATTTTATTACACTGTCAATACATGCGTCTTGAGGAATGTTATACCTATAGATGATTATTGACAGTTTGTTGTTGACAAGTACTATGGTGTAATGTAAAATATAAAAGCGGCTTAAGGCTGAACTGAATATTTTATGTGGAGAGATGGCTGAGCTGGTCTAAGGCGCACGACTGGAAATCGTGTGAGGTTTAACCGCCTCCGAGAGTTCGAATCTCTCTCTCTCCGCCAAAATAGCCTGTTTCAAGGATTACTTGAAACAGGCTATTCTTATGTTTTGGGCAATTTGATAACAAATTGATAACATTTCATATAATCTTCCATGACAACTCAAGAAAATTAACCTCACTATTGACGATAAAGTTAATAGTGTCCTTATATTTACGCGCCTAACAGTTGGCACCGTCTAATCTGAGCAAAATCCTGCAGCCCTCAGTCCTCAGGTATCTCAAGGGTTCTTACATACGCATATTCCGAATCACGTAGAAACCTGAGACAATATCTCCTGCCCTCTAGAAAATGCAAGCCATTCTTCTTAAGTCCACATAGGTTTCCTCTAATATAATTTTATCAATAACCTATCATAGGCGGATAATTGAGTCCAGTAATTCTACCAGCATTTCAATTTTAGTGCCTGTGTGGCGGTCTCCAAAAGCTTGCTATTATAGGGCTTGCCGGTTGTCTAATTAATTAACATTTATATTAATTAACACGAATATTACCTTCATATCTTATTAGTGATTAAAATCAATCATAATTTCCCCATCAGATGGTAAACCTTCTATTTTAAAAGAATTTTTTCCGATTTCTATAGTAACAGGACATTTTAACAAATTAAGACTCCCAATATCATTTATGCTTCCTACAACTGCACACGCCAATATATGAGCACCTTTCTCAAGTTCTCCCGTCAGTGTGGGAATAAGTGTCCTTGGTTCAATAATATTGGTATTTGATTCAGCTCTGACTATCTCCGGTTTTCTGACTCCTGCCAGATTAACGATACCGCTGCTCCCCCAGGGATAACTGATAATAGCTCTGTCTTCAGATATAAAAATACCTTCAGGATTGAACTTATTATTTTTCTCTCTGGCAATTGCAAAAGCTCCCTCTGAAGCATTTAAGGCCCGTTCTGTCAATATTCTATGGATTCTGACATGCCATGCTGAAACCGGAACAAGCCAGGTCTCAACAATTACATCTCTCCAGGGAGTCCACTTTGAATACACATAGTTCCCAGTAATTTCATAGCACTCACATTTCCGCCTGACTCTAAATATATTATCACCTTCGCTTAATGCCAGCATAGAATCAAAAGCCCCTTGCTCAAGTCCAAAATCGCCTCTTGGAACGCTGAATCCAAAATAATTGGAGTAAACAAATTTTTCATATTTAGCAGCACCGTGAACAGGCTCAAAAGCGGCATGCTGTCCCGAGGTATAAGCGAGTATATGTTGACCCTCATCAGGTCTGGTAACAATCATGCGGGGATGTTGTTGAATTGATTTTTCATCCAGTTGAGGAAGTTCCATTTCATCAGCCTTCCAAAAAGGATGCTCCTCGTCCAATGCCAGTATTAAAAAAGTCTTTAGTGCCCAGTACGGTGACCCTGGAGCATTGTAGCCTTCTGCCATATTAAGATTCGGGTAGGCATATCCTATGGACAGTATTCCATCTGTTGAAAAAATCGGCTGTTGAAACCACCATCTTAAGTTCCGGCATATTATCCCCTTCATCACTCGCAATGGTAAATCATCAACACCTGCAAAAACCAATGCACTCCAGAAGCATGACTGAGCAAATCTGTAAGTCAGGCTTCTCCCAAATGGTATTGATGAGCCGTCCCCTGAGAACCAATATATGAAATCCCTTGCGAAAAGTTTTGCCCTTTCCTTATATTTTACGGCCCTGTTATCATCATCCCCAAGCTTAGAATAAATAAGTCCGTAAAAATGCATGGCAAAAGGTATGTAGTAATCTCTCTGGCTGGAAATACCATCCTGATACCAACCGTCAGAGATATAAAAATCGTCCAGCCTGTCCAGATCTCTTTCCATCATATCAATATCATACTCTGCTTTTACTTTTTTTAAGCCCAGGTTGACAATTACTCTGAAGAAAAGCCAATTGGTATCAACTACAATATAATGATTAATTTGGGCCAACCACTTTGAAAAATTATGCTTCTCAATTTCATTCAGTGGCCCCCATACTCTTTCCGGAATCATACACAGCGCAAGGCCCAGTACCGCCATTTCAACCATCAGCTGATCCTTATCGCCTATCTCTCCCCAATATTCCTGACTATTCGGGTTGGTTCCGTTTTTTATACCCCTTAAATATATATTAATAAGCTCTGACTCCCCGCCTCCCGCAAGTAGAGGCACCAAGCCCCATAAGGGCCTTGAAAACGCCTCCATTCCGGCAGTTCTCCCAGTGCAAAAACTTCCGGTATTTCCAATGTGAAGTCTGGCTCCACCCTTGCTATAGAAATTTTTGAGAGGACAGCACAGCTGTTTTACAGCCTCCTGAAAATCCTTTTTACTCCTAAGGGGATTGTCAGTAACCTCATTATATACAAACATTTTTACCACTCCTTGCTTACCAGTATAATTTCCAGTTTTTAATCAGTCTGACGAGAGCCTCAAAATAGAAGTAATCTCCCCATATATTGCACTCGTCTATTCCTTTACCATCTGGTTTTGAGTACACAGCGTGCATCAGAACTCCGTTTGATTCAGGGCAATTAATGGATGTATATCCCTCAATCAGCGAATTAATAATATTAAGTGAAGCATTTTCATATGCTCTTTTATTCTCTTCAGAAAGCGGCAGATTTTTACACATTTCAAGCAGACCGCAGGCGGCAATAGCCGCAGCTGAGCTGTCCCGTTCCTCACTTCCCTCTGTAAAGGACAAGTCCCAATAACAGATAAAATCCTCCGGAAGCCTGTTTATGAAGTAATTAATTACTTTTTTATTCAGCTCAATCAGTTCCCAATCCCCGGTATAAATATAACTCAAAGTAAATCCATATATGCCCCAGGCTTGCCCTCTGGCCCAGCAGGAATGGTCCGAAAACCCTTGTGCAGTCTTTCCGTATTTGGGCTGTCCGTTCTCAACATCCATATAGAAAGTGTGAAAGCTTGATGCATCGTCTCTGATAATATACCTGGCGGCCTGTTTTACATGGTTGTATGCTGCATCATAATATTTCCTGTCTCCTGTCATTTCTGCAGCCCAGTATAACAGCGGCAAGTTCATGCAGCAATCTATTATCATCCGCCCTCTGTTTCCATGGTCGTTGAGATTTCCCCAGGCTTGTATTATTCCCGCTTTATCAAAATAACGTATCATAAGTAGGTCTGCAGCTTTCAGTGCCGATCTCATCGCTTCCTCATTACCTGTCAGCTTAAACGCTGCAATACAGGAGAGTGTGTATAAAAATCCAAGGTCGTGGGTATCGGTGCATATTCTTTCATCTATGCGTTTTTGATAACTAATCAGTTGATTTTCAGCAGCCTTTCTATATTTTTCATCTCCTGAGACCTCATATGCAAGCCAAAGCATTCCTGTCCAAAAAGATGATGTCCAATCAATATTATCTATTGCAGGATAAATATTATTTACACTTGCAGGTGCAGGATATTTGTCCTTAAACATCTCCATATTTTGGTCGATCTTTTTTAATACAAGCTTAATGGCATTTTGGCAGTATTCCTTTGTCAATACCGGGGCACTTAAGAATTTTTGAGGACTTTTTATACCTTCATCTATTATCTGCTTCATTTTTTTATCTCCAAATATATAAGTTTTTGACTGCCGGTAAAGCTTTATCCCTTAATACCGGTTGTTGCTATTCCTTCTATAAGAAATCTTTGAGCTGTCAAGAATACTAATACTATCGGAATCATTGAGCACACTGCCGCAGCCATAATCAATGCAAAACTCTGGTTATAGTCACTTAAAAACAATCTGATTCCCAATTGTATAGTGAGATTTTTCTGGGATGTGAGATATATCAACGGTCCTAAAAAGTCATTCCATACAAATACGGCAGTAAATATTCCAAGAGAGGTCAACGCAGGTTTTGCCAGGGGAAGGATGATTTTAGCATATATCCCCAGTTCCCCCAATCCGTCAATTCTTGCTGATTCTGATAATTCCTCGGGTATGCTCATAAAAAACTGTCTTAAAAGGAATACTCCATAAGCTGTAAATGCCTGAATCAAAATTAGTGATAAGTGAGAATCACTTAAGCCGAGTTTTCGGATAATAATAAACTGGGGTATCATATAAACCTGAAACGGAACGGCAATAGTTCCTATATAGGCTATGAAAAGAGTGTTTCTGCCTTTAAATTTAATTTTCGCAAAGGCATATGCAGCTAAACTGCTTGTTAAGAGCTGCAGAAAGGTAATTATTACTGTCAGCTTGACAGTATTAAAATAAAAAACACCGAATTTTATCTGCTTCCATATATCAACATAATTTTGCCATCTAAAAATTTTAGGTATCCACCTTATTGGGAATTCATATACATCATTATCAGGCTTAAATGAAGCTGAAAGCATCCATGCAAATGGGAACATTACAAGTACCGCCGCAATTGAAAGCCCAATATAACCTAGTATTGTTATTAAATTTTGTTTGGAACGCCTAAGTTCTCTGTTTACCGGTATCATATTTGGTTCACGCCTTTCAAAATAAAATTTATTTTGTTAGCCAATCGTTACATGTAATTGACCCATTTTTCCTCATTTTTGAACTGTACTATGGTTATAGTTAAAACAAGTGCAAACAAGACAAGTGCAACAGCTGATGCATATCCCATTTTAAAATTAACAAAGGCCTGATTGTATATATAATATACAAGTACGTTCGTAGCCCTGCCCGGTCCCCCGTTAGTCATAACAGCTATTTGATCAAAAACCTTGAATGAATTTATCAGAAGCATTATAGTGACAAAAAATGTTGTCGGGGTCAACATCGGAACCGTTATTTTCCGGAACTTCTGCCACGAATTGGCGCCATCTACAGTAGCAGCCTCGTATAACTGTACAGGTATATCATTTAATCCAGCTATGTAAATGATCATGTAGTATCCCATCGTCTTCCATATACCAACAAAGATAATTGCAGGCATTGCCCAGACTGTTGACGCCGTCCAACCCGGAGGATTACTTATTCCCAATGACCTTAGTATTTCATTGATTGGTCCCATATCGGGCTGAAACAGCATATTCCAAGCAACAGCTACTGCTACCAGTGATGAAATATATGGGAAGAAAAACAGTGATCTAAAAAAATTTGTCAGCTTTGTCCCCTTGCTAAGGGCAAGTGCCAGAATCAGTGACAGTATTAATGTCCCGGGTACTACTGTCAAAGTATAATAAATTGTGTTAAGCAATGAAATATAGAAACCTTCATCTTTAAACATGGTTATAAAGTTCTTTAGTCCAACAAATTTTATTGGATTGGAGGTATCCCACTCCATTGTGCAAAGCACGAAGGAAAAGAGAACAGGAACCAGAGTAAACGTTAGGAAACCAAGAAAATTTGGTAGGAGAAAAGCATATGCAATAATCCTATTTCTTGAATCTAACTTATGTGTAATTGCTTTATTTAGATCTCTATGTGCAATGTTCAATCAAATCACCTCTCCTGCCGTATAAAAATTCAGGTGCTGGTAAGCACCTGAATTTTTATATATATTAATAAAATACTTACTTATTATCTGCTGCAAGTTCCTTGGTTCTTTCATTTAGCTCCTTCAAGCCCTCATCAATGCTCTTCGACTTTGTGAGTATCAGTTCATTGTATTCACCAAGGATTTTCTTCATTTGAGCTGCATTTTTATGAGGCAGAAGCTGCTGAACTACATCCGCAGTTTCAAGTGCAGCCTTATTGTCCTTCGGGAAGCCTTCGACATTTGCTACCGCATCCAATACCGCCTGATTTATGTAACCTGGCATTAACCCTCTCTGTCCCAGCATTACCGCACCTTTTTCACCAGCCATAAATTTGAGGAATTCCCATACCGAACCTCCCTTTTGAGAGCTTGATACCATTGCAACAGGTGTCAGATTACCAACAGTAGTGCCAGGCTGATTTTCGGCAAAATGAGGTGCTTTTGCTATTCCCCAGTTAATATTTGTTATACCGGCTTTCTTATCTGCTATCAATTGACCTATATGCCAGGTTCCCATAACATGCATTGCAACTTTGCCTGATTCAAACATTGCCTTATAATGTGCATTTGAGGTTTTAGCCGCAGCAAAGGTCATGGCTGATTTATCGTCCTGCTGCATACCAAGTGCCAATTCATAAGCAGGCTTAAGATAATCAAAATTACCGTCAATAAGAGTGCCTTTTCTGGTAGCAGTGGAGATATCAGCAATTGTATTCTCCCATGTATGGAAATATGTACCCCATACCTTATTGTTACCTTCTCCGCTTGATAACTTTTTTGCTGTTTCTCTGAATTGCTCCCAGGTCATATCATCACCAGGATAAGGTAACTTGGCTTTGTCAAATATATCTTTGTTGTAATATAATATCCAGAAGTCGGATCTGTAAGGAAGAGCCATGGTCTGTCCATCCGCTTTCAATACATCGGCGTTTGCCCCATAAGGTTTCATATCAAACGTATCTTTATTGATATAGTCATCCAGCGGAGCTATTTGTTTCTTCATCAATAAATTGCTGTATTGGGGAAGCTCCTTAATTGCTATACCATCCAGCTCCTCACCTGCCGCAAGCATTATAGCTGTCTTATCCATATAGTCCTTGGATGCAATATCTACCAACTCAACTTCCACTGATGTGCTTTCATTATTAAATGCATCTGCAAGATCCTTAAATTCCTTTGCATTAGTTGTAATATCCCAACAAGCAAATTTGATTTTCTCCTTTTCCTTTTTCTCCGGAGTACTTGTACTAGCCTGGGTATTTTCACTTTTGATCTCTGATCCTGCAGCAGGTTGGTCAACCTTTGTGTTTCCGCAGCCTGAGAAGAGAGCTGTAAGCAACGACAAACTTATAAAAAATGCAGTTGATTTTTTTAACTTCATAGTCTTTGTACCTCCCTTTTATATTTTATACGCATATTATAAGCTGCGGTTTAAAATCGAGAAATGCACAATTATTATATGGAGAATACTTTATTAATGAGTTTTTTATAAAAGGACAGTTTATTTTTCTGAATGAAAAAACAGCAATTTTTTTATAGTACTTATTTTATATTTTGAATACATTTTTTAAATATTTATAGCTTATCCATGAACTCTCTGGGAGTCATTCCGGTCACTTTTCTGAAAACCCGGCTGAAGTAATAAGCATTCTCATACCCCATAGTATCAGAAACCTGGTATATTTTAAGATTTGATTTCCTTAATAACTTTTTTGCATACTCTATTTTTACTTCTGTGGTATAATCAATAAAATTCTTCCCGGTAACCTGTTTAAATAATGTACTTAAATAACCCGGACTTATAGCAAGAATTGCTGCCAGTTCATTAAGCTTGATTTCTTCTTTAATATGGTCATTTATGAATTGCTTAGCCTTGACTATCAGTCGGTTATTGTTGTTTTTCGCATTATTGTTTTCAAGAATTGTACATAAACAGACCCCAAACCGATCCAACCAATTTGTTATTTCGGGCAATGAATTTTGTCTTTGTATTTCAGTATACAGGCTGTCTTCATAGCCCATGACTGATTTTACCAAATCTTCATCATATAGACTGCTTACAAGATACGCCAAATGACAGCATACATCATATGCTGTCTGTTTGGTAATCTTCTCCCTGGAGAGCAGTTGTATTACCTCACCAAAAATCCCCCGGATTTCAATTGTATCTGACAACTCAATTGCTTTCCTGAGTTTGCTTTTAAATTCGGACATATCTATTGTATCTTCTACTTGATTGTCACTGCAGCACTCATTATAAAATGTATAACTTCCAAAGCCTTTAAAAAACCCCGACTCAACCGCTTGATTGCCCTGTAAAAAGGCCTTTCCCAATTCTTTAAAACCCCTGTGTATGTCACTGATACCTATAGATACTGAAATATTAAAATACAGTTTCAGCATTTGAATAAGCCGTTCCACTGCCTGTGATAATTTGATACTCAAAAGATCCATACTCCAATTTATATTATAGGAGATTACCGCAGCATACTCTCCCTGACTCCATTTAAATACATAGCCCTTAAAGGTATCATTTAATATTTCATCAACAATATTTACTACTGAAAAATCAAAGAGCTGAATATCTTCCCTTCCAAACTTTGAAATATTATTCATCTCATAAATCTTAATAAAAATACACATAAGCGCATCTTCATCTAATTCAATTTCCAACAGGTCTATATTTTCTGCCAGTTCCTTTTTATCAACCAATAAGTTCCCAACAAGCTTTCTAAAGAATTCCTCCCTCATAACAGGCTTATTTATCCTGACCTGCCTTTCCAGAGAGCCTTTCCTTTCATGTTCCTCCTGCTCAAGCAATATTATCTTCTTCGCCTGAAAAATTGCATTAATCAGAGTATCCGGCTCAAACTCCAGTTTAATAAGATATTCGATGGCACCCAGTTTCATAGCTTGCCTGACAAGATTAAACTCATCATAACTGCTTAAAACTATGTATTTGGGTCCTTTCCTTAAATCCAGCTGCCGCATCATCCCAATTCCATCCAGTACCGGCATTTTTATGTCGGTTATAACTATATCGGGTCTGTATTTCTCAATAATTTCAAGGCCTTGCTGTCCGTTGGAGGCCTCGGCAACAATTTGACATTCATTCTCCTCCCAATTTATCATGGATTTAAGTCCAATCCTCACCAGAGCTTCATCATCAATAATTACTACAGAAAACATGCTGCCACCCACCTTTTTTATATACTTACTTGCTGCACTAATCTAATCTTCCTTAGGAATCTTAATAACGACCTTTGTAAAGCAGCCCTCTTCACTTATAATATCAAGACCGTAACTACTGCCATATGTGAGCTTTAGCCTGTCATCAACATTTTTTATGCCCATGCTGCTAATCCCAATGTTTTTTTCAATATTAGGATCAAAGAATAACTTTCCGATCTTATCCCAGGTCATACCTACACCATCGTCTTCAATTGATATCAATATATCCCCATCTGCTTCTGACAGGCTTAACATAATCCTCCCTGCATCCTTTTTGGGTTCAATCCCATGAAATACAGCATTTTCAATGATTGGTTGCAGTGTAAATTTAACGATTCTGAAATTCATAAGCTCTTCCCGGTCAACCAGCTTTTCAAATTTTATTCTCCCGCCATATCTGATATTTTGAATAAGCACATAGTCTTCAATTAAACTTGTTTCTTCTCTTAATGTTATTTTATCGGAGGTCCCTTTTGCCAGGTTCTTCAAAAGCCTTCCCAGGGCAGAAACGGCATTACTTATTCCATCAGCTTTTTGTACCGAGGCCATCCACTTTATAGAATTTAAAGTATTGTAAAGAAAATGTGGATTAACCTGGCTTTGGAGAAGTTTTAGCTCAAGCTTTCTTTTATTTTCCTCCTCCATAAGCTTAAAATCTAATAAGGCCTTAATATTCAAGGTCATTTCATTAATTCCTTTACCCACCTCTCCAATCTCATCCGGCCCTTCAATTGACACATCTCTTGTAAAATTCCCATTTGAAATATTTTTCATATGTCTCTTTAATTTTTTCAGAGGGTTGGTTAAATTAGATGAAAGATAAACCGTTAAAGTGAAAGATATCATCGTACTGATAAATATTACAAGAATCGTAGAATTAAAAAGCACCATATTTTGTCCAACCAATGCATCATATGACAGTTCCTCAACAATTATCCAGTCGGTTGTTTTGAATTTATTAAAGACAATCATCTTGTTTATGCCGTTAATTTTAGTGTCAAAACAGCCCTTACCCTGAGCTAATACAGTTTTAATATACGGATGGTCCAGGTAATTTGTCCCGATCATTTTTGGGTTTTGATGCGAAACACATATACCCTGTGAATTTATTACATATATCTGCTCCACATTACCAGATGTAAATTTCTTATACACATCTGAAATAAGACTTTCTTTGAAACCGATAAAACTCCACCCAATTTTTTTATTATAAACAGAACTTATAATCGGGCGTACTATAGGCAAAACATATTTATTGGAATTATATTGAGAAGGGTTAAGAATAATTGAATCCCAATATATTAAACCATTTTTATGTAGTCCATCAATAAACCAATCGGTGGACTCAATTTTCTCTTTATCTACCATACTGGCATCTTCACCTGTTCTAATATCAACACCATTATCCAAACTAATTATGAGTGATGAGATATTATTTCCAATTGAAGAACTTATAATCTGATCGTTAAGAATATCAACTACCCTGCTTATATCATCATCGTACGGGACTTCCACTGAATTGTATTTCTTTAGCTTAACGCGTTCAAGTGAACTGTTCATGAATATCCAGTCCGATAACTGACCCGCCAATTTTAACTGCTTCTCAATATTATCAGTTATATAATTAATACTGGAGTTAGCATTTTCGATCATATTTTTTTTTAGTAAATTTTTTGTACTATAATAGTGGAATAGATTTATAGAGATTGAAAGTAGAATGGTTGCAGCAGTGAAATACAAGATTAAACGGGTTTTCAAATTTTTAGGCTGACTCACTTTTTTAACCTCCGTTAAATTCCAGTTTTACGCTGCAGAAGGTATAATGAAAAAATATCGATTAATATAGTGCTTTCTTCTCTAAATCTTAATACAAATTAACATAATTCGTCAACCAACCGTTACCATATTTTGTATAGCCTGCACCTCTTCAAACACCGTTAAATATTAAATTATCTTATTATTACGTTTTAATTTAAGCATATCATACAGTTTATACCAATTCTCGTTATATATTATAGAAAATGCTGCAAATCTTGAACTGTAAAATTTTTAATTAATGTACTCTGCTGCCTGATTAACATGGTTTTTTGCCGCTTAATTTTGTTATGCAAATTTACAAACCTTAACAGAAATTATACTTGTATTTAACTAAACTTTATAGTGAACTATTAATAACAATTGTACGTTTTTTATATATTGGAAAATATACTATTTGTACTTTTATTAACTTTTGTGATTTCTAAACATGAATTTATGTAAAGTGATGAAAATAAGTAACAATAGAACTATCGGTTGCATAAAATACTTTAGCCCTTTTATTTAAGGGCCGAAATCAGAATTCGCTATGCCCTTAACCAATCCGAAACAGAGGATTATTCCAAGGTCATAGAAATAAAAAGGAGGCTTTACCATGATCCCGTTGTATCCATATTTCGGTCATGAGAAACGCTGTAAGCAGGTGCCTATCACTTTCCCTCCTCAGCATCAGGACGTGCAGCCTGGTTTAGAGTATTTAATGAATCCAGCTCCAATATCAGACAACCCTGAATACAAGGGCAGCGGAAAACTGACGGGAAAAATTGCCGTCATCACTGGAGGAGACAGCGGCATTGGCCGCGCCATTGCCATTGGTTTTGCCAAAGAAGGGGCGGATGTGGCAATCGTTTACTTATATGAACGCAAAGATGCCGAAGCCACCAAGAAGATGGTGGAGGACTACGGGCGTAACTGCCTGCTCATTGAAGGTGATTTGCGTCAGCCCGCCTTTTCCAAAGAAGTGGTAAGAAATACGCTAGCAATGTATGGAAAGATTGATGTGCTTATATTGAACCAGGGTGTCCAATTCCCCCAAGAAAGCATAATGGACATATCTGACGAACAGCTCGAGGATACATACCGAACCAACATCTTTCCGCACTTCTATATGACGAAGGCTGCTCTTCCTTACCTCAAGCCGGGGAGTACCATTATATCGACAGCATCCGTAACGGCCTATGCCGGTACCCCTTTGCTGGTCGATTATTCATCAACAAAAGGTGCGATTGTATCCTTTACCCGTTCATTATCACTCCAATTGGCTGAGAAGGGTATCCGTGTCAATGCTGTGGCACCGGGACCGATTTGGACCCCGCTTATTGTATCCAGCTATTCAACTGAATATGTTAAAACGTTTGGTTTGGAAACGCCTATGAAACGCGCCGGGCAACCCTTTGAGCTTGCACCGACCTATATTTATCTGGCGTCAGACGATTCCTCCTTCGTCACTGGACAGGTGCTACACGTCAACGGCGGCATAATGACCGAAACGTAAACTAGCGCCGCGGTCCACAAGCCCGTAATGCGGTAATGCCTTATATCGCCATCTTTACCTGGTTACGTCCGTTTTGCTTGGCTGAATATAATGCTTCATCAGCCTTGATTATAATACCGGAAGAAGAAATACCATCATTGGGACGTTTTGAACATATGCCCAGGCTAATGGTTATTTTTATATGTTCTTTGCCAGTAAAAAAATCATATTTTTCAACTGTTTTTCTGATCCTTTCACAAAGCTTGAAGGCATT
>JAEVZU010000066.1 GCA_023392075.1 Bacillota bacterium
GTCGTTCCTCACGTAGGAACGTGGATTGAAATAAAAAATCCTTTTGACGGTGTTGATACGCCAAGTGTCGTTCCTCACGTAGGAACGTGGATTGAAATACAAAAGAAATCCAAAGGCTTTAATCCCTTAAAATGTCGTTCCTCACGTAGGAACGTGGATTGAAATCATTATACTACAAGATATGTCAAAAAGCAAAGAAAGTCGTTCCTCACGTAGGAACGTGGATTGAAATCTCATTTGATGTACCATTATCATAGTGAGCTACGTCGTTCCTCACGTAGGAACGTGGATTGAAATCCTCATGCTCTTTTACAAGATTGTAGAACTTTGTTGTCGTTCCTCACGTAGGAACGTGGATTGAAATAGTGACATTAATTGTGTTTGTAGACCCGTTGTCAGTCGTTCCTCACGTAGGAACGTGGATTGAAATCACCACCATTTCCTGATCCGTTACCTCCTCCTGAGTCGTTCCTCACGTAGGAACGTGGATTGAAATTTCATTATTTTTTACCTCCACGCTTTTTATTTTAGTCGTTCCTCACGTAGGAACGTGGATTGAAATCAAAGTCGACCACCTGGATCGATTTTTGCCATTGTCGTTCCTCACGTAGGAACGTGGATTGAAATTCTTAATGGTACATACCCTTGGTTCAACCATAGCGTCGTTCCTCACGTAGGAACGTGGATTGAAATGTTTTCGAATTAACTTCAAAAGTATTTCGGTTTTGTCGTTCCTCACGTAGGAACGTGGATTGAAATAGCAAAACGGATATAACGATTTAACAAAGCAGTGTCGTTCCTCACGTAGGAACGTGGATTGAAATTTCTTTTCCACTGGCTGCCGCCTGGATGAAGTAGTCGTTCCTCACGTAGGAACGTGGATTGAAATAGCAGTCCAATTGAGCTGTACACCTCCAAGCACCGTCGTTCCTCACGTAGGAACGTGGATTGAAATATCAATTTCGGCATCATATAAACCTGTACAAAAGTCGTTCCTCACGTAGGAACGTGGATTGAAATTTTAATGCAATACATGTTTTTTACCTCCTAAAAGTCGTTCCTCACGTAGGAACGTGGATTGAAATCGCTAAACCATCCAGACTGTATTTATCAATCTTTATGTCGTTCCTCACGTAGGAACGTGGATTGAAATGACAGCATTACTGTTACATTTGTGTTACAAATACGTCGTTCCTCACGTAGGAACGTGGATTGAAATATTGCTTATGTAGCCATACGCCGCCAACTGATTGGTCGTTCCTCACGTAGGAACGTGGATTGAAATAATACAAAACAACAAAAGGGCAACAAGCCTATAAGGTCGTTTCTCACGTAGGAACGTGGATTGAAATTTGTCTACTCCTCCCTTTTCCTGCTCTCTCTCAGTCGTTCCTCACGTAGGAACGTGGATTGAAATAAAATTAAGATGCCCGGATTACGTGAAAAATGATGGTCGTTCCTCACGTAGGAACGTGGATTGAAATAGTATTTGGTATGACTGAAATGGAAGTTTTAAAGGTCGTTCCTCACGTAGGAACGTGGATTGAAATTGATGAATTAGATTCAAATTCTACAGATCCTGAAGGTCGTTCCTCACGTAGGAACGTGGATTGAAATTGATGAATTAGATTCAAATTCTACAGATCCTGAAGGTCGTTCCTCACGTAGGAACGTGGATTGAAATACTATATGCACCAACAAGGAGCGACTAAAGCGTGGTCGTTCCTCACGTAGGAACGTGGATTGAAATTGACGATCAATATCTGAATCTTGAAAATTGGAAGTCGTTCCTCACGTAGGAACGTGGATTGAAATTATCGCCTCCTTTTCTCTTTGTTTAGCCTGTATGTGTCGTTCCTCTCGTAGGAACGTGGATTGAAATATCAATGGGGCCCAATGAATTATAAAAAGCTAAGTCGTTCCTCTCGTAGGAACGTGGATTGAAATATCACTGGATACAGAAATGAGTATACTTAGGAGCGTCGTTCCTCTCGTAGGAACGTGGATTGAAATTTGATATCAGATCCGGTATCATCAGGTTTTGATGTCGTTCCTCTCGTAGGAACGTGGATTGAAATCATTTCAGTGCATATAGGGCTTTGCTATGGTGTCGTCGTTCCTCTCGTAGGAACGTGGATTGAAATTAATGTATCACTTTTTTCTAACTTAATTGCTTCGGTCGTTCCTCTCGTAGGAACGTGGATTGAAATCCAGGATGCTCCGAACTGCCGCGCTGCAGATATGGGTCGTTCCTCTCGTAGGAACGTGGATTGAAATAAATAGGCTTTGCCAGGAGCATAGATCCTATAGTGTCGTTCCTCACGTAGGAACGTGGATTGAAATCTGGATAATAGGAAACATATCAGAAGGCAAAACACGTCGTTCCTCACGTAGGAACGTGGATTGAAATTTTACCCGTCGGGGGTTCGTTGGATTTTTCAGCCGTCGTTCCTCACGTAGGAACGTGGATTGAAATCGTCGCAATATAGCGGGTATACGAGGTAAGATTGTCGTTCCTCACGTAGGAACGTGGATTGAAATTGTGGTGTATTTGCAATATTTTTTATAAAGGCATGTCGTTCCTCACGTAGGAACGTGGATTGAAATCGTATTTGGATATTTTTATAGCAACATAGATTACTGTCGTTCCTCACGTAGGAACGTGGATTGAAATAGATTCATATGGAGTTCCACCACCTTCAGGAGGGTCGTTCCTCCCGTAGGAACGTGGATTGAAATAAGGTTACCAGGTAGCCCCAAAGTTAACGCATGAAGTCGTTCCTCCCGTAGGAACGTGGATTGAAATCGCAGTTCAAGCATTCTGGTTACATCCTCATCCCCGTCGTTCCTCACGTAGGAACGTGGATTGAAATAATTGAAGCTTGGTTTGAAAGTAGCTGGTGCAATGTCGTTCCTCACGTAGGAACGTGGATTGAAATCGGTTACGGTTACAGTTACGGTTCCGGTGTCGTTCCTCCCGTAGGAACGTGGATTGAAATTGAGATCGAATAATCAAATCAAACCGAGCATCAGGGTCGTTCCTCTCGTAGGAACGTGGATTGAAATATTTAGGCTTTTAACCGTATTAATCCTTACAATTGGTCGTTCCTCACGTAGGAACGTGGATAGAAATCATGAACTCGGATAATTAAGAAGGAGAGTAAGGCGGCGCTCCTTTAATATTTACCTGTGGTATAATTTACCTCTTTATCTGGAAACACTCTATGTATTAGATAATTTCGGATAAAGGGGTTTTTTATGTTGAAAAGAATAAGGATTATATTATTTGTATTTTTAGCCATATTTTCATGTTTGCTGACGAGATTGTTTTATATTCAGATTGTCGGTGGAGGAGGATTATCCAAAGAGGCGTCGGCTCAGAGAGTAAACAATGTCCGCATTGAGAGTGTCAGAGGGGATTTTCTGGACAGAAGTGGTATCAAACTGACCGGCAGGACTCAGAAGATAACTGCTGTGCTTAAGCCGGCGCTGCTCAGAGATCAATCCCAGATTATAAACCAGTTGTGCGGGATACTTGGCCTCGAACCCGAAAAGACAATGGAAGAGATTCAAAGGAAAAATACTCCCATATTGGTTGAGATAGATCAGGAGACGAAGGCTCTTATAACCTCCATGAACATAGACGGGGTTTCATTTGTCAATTCATTGGGCAGGTATAATACCGATACCAAGGCCAAACATTTGCTTGGTTATCTCAACAAGGTTGATAATATAGGTATTAACGGGCTTGAAAAGCTGTTCGAAAAAACACTCAATTATGGCAAAGAGGACAGTATAGCTGTCATTACCGATGGGAGTAATGATTTGCTCACCGGCCTTGGTTATAGAATTATTAAGGACGATGAAAAAAGGAACAGCAAACTGGATATAAAATTAACACTGGATTATCACATTCAGGATATTATTGAAAAGGCCCTGGACAGCAGAAATCTTACCGGAGCGATTGTGGTGGAGGAGGTCAAAACCGGGGATATTGTCGGCATATGCAGCAAACCGGATTTTGACCCCAATGATATTGAAAAATATCTCTCAAATAATAAAAGGCCTCTTTACAACCGTGCGGTGGCACAATACAATATCGGTTCGGTTTTCAAGCTGGTGGACCTGGCAGCTATTTTTGAGCAGCAGCCCGATTACAATATGGTATTCAGCTGTCCCGGGTACATCCAGATAGCTGATACCGAATTCAAATGCTCCTCATATGAAACAGGAGGACACGGTACGGTTGATATCAACACCGCGCTGGCCAAGTCCTGCAATGCGTATTTTATTAATATGTCACTGGACCTGGGTGCCGATCCTATTTTGAATATGTGTAAAAAATTCGGGCTTGGTGAAAATACAGCCTTAACAAAACAGGGGATAGGTGAAGCCAGGGGAATAATTCCTGTAAAGGCTGACCTTCAAAATCCAGGTGACATTGCAAATATGTCAATCGGACAGGGACAGATTATGGCAACACCGGTTCAGATTGCGGATATGGTTGCAACCATAGCAAACGGCGGTGTGAAAAATAATGTTAACCTTCTGGACAGTGTTGTCAACAGCAGCGGAAACAAAGTAAGGGATCTTAGAGAGACCTCACAGGAGGAGGTAATTTCAAAGGCAAGTGCAGACCGGATAATGGCCCTGATGGAGGGGGTTGTCAGCGAAGGAACCGGAAAAAAGGCCAATATGGACGGATACGGCGGAGCAGGAGGAAAGACCGGAAGTGCTGAAACTGGGCAATACATTGATGGAGAAAAAATTATACAGGCATGGTTCGCCGGCTATTTTCCTGCCGGAAGTCCAAAATACTCTGTAGCTGTTTTTATTGAAGACGGAAGAAGCGGTGGTGAGGCTGCAGCACCGATTTTTGCAGAAATTGGCTCCGAGATTATGAAGTTGGGACTGTAATAAAAGACAAGCAGGGATTCCGATTAATAGAATCCCTGCTGTCTAGCTAATGATTTAACCAACGGTCAAGAAACTAACTGAACTGCTTTTGTTTTCCCTGCATTTATCCGTTACTGCTCTTATTAACTGCGGCCACCCTCTGGGAGCAGATGCAGTACCTCGAGCACTAATCGGACGCAAGAAATTTTCAATTACGGGTATGGCAGAAAAAAAGTTAAAAACTATCAACTTCATCATCTCCCAATGCTCGACATCAAAAACAACTTGCAAGTCCCATAATGCTAATCACATACATTTCTGCAGTATTTTAACATCATAAAACCTTACTATCAATTACTGCAATTGATAGAGAAACAAAGAAGTCCAAAGGTATCATCTCCCAACTTTTTTGGTCAGCTAAACCTTTGCCAACTGGATACGTAAGTATCCTGCAGATACCTGAGTATCCACCGGATACATTTCTGTATCACAGTAAATATTATTTCTTTAATCACGTTTTCTATTCCGCAAAGTATCGGTTATTCACTGCCAATTTCTAGAATAAAGGCTGGTTACGTGGTTTAACATTGTTTTTGTTGTTAAAATCCGAACCTTCATTATCCGGATTTATGTTTTTTTCGGATTTATTTTTAGAATTGGATTTTGACGATTTTTTGTGCTCCTTGCTTCCTTTCTGACTCATAAAATACTCCTTTCTGCAATATTAAGCTTCTGATAATATAATTTGATGAATTGTCTTTTTTATTCAGTTTATACTTTCTGAAAAATTAAATATAAATTTAATGGGAGATATTAATCACAGTGCAAAATTGTTATAATTATATGGTTGGTCAAGCAATTATTACTAATGGTATAATTGATATTTGATTCTGATAACAATTTTAAAATTGAGGCAGAGGTTGAGAGAAATTATAAAAAGAAGTAGAGGAGGTACCGGGCCCATACCATTTCTTTCATTAAGGTTTTGTACGAAATGCTGGGCATGGGCATATTTATGGAAGCTAAAAAAGTGGCTGAAATTGCAACAGCCGCAGGTGAAATTCTTTTAAGTAACGGTGCCGAGGCATACAGGGTGGAGGAGACTATAAAGAAAATCTGTTCCTCCTATGGTTTTAACGGCGAGTGTATTTCCACCTCCACCGGTATTTTTATTTCAATATCCGATCAGGAGGGAGAATTTGTAACTTCGATAAAAAGAATTAACCTGAGGCGTGTTGATCTTTACAGGGTTGAACTTATCAATTCCTTTTCAAGAGGGCTTGCTGAAAATCCGCTGCCTTACGAAGAGGCTAAAAACAAGCTGCGTGAAATATATAATGCACCTAATTTTTCACTGGGTATCAGGGTTTTGGCAGCAGGGCTGACGGCTTTTTCATACACAATTTTTTTTAATGGCGGAATCCTGGACGCACTTGTTTCACTTGTAATAAGCTTTGGAATATACCTGCTTTTGGAATATATATCTAAAATAGGTTCCTTTCAATTTCTGGAGTACTATCTTTCAGGTTTTATAATAGGAGTTGTAAGCCTTGGGATTGGTTCCTTGTTTCCGCAAATCAACAAGGATAATGTAATAACCGGTGCAATAATCGTGCTTCTGCCCGGGGTGGCACTGACCAACGGAATCAAGGATTTACTTTATGGAGATTATGTTTCGGGGTTTGCAAAATTAGGTGAAGCCATACTGATCATACTTGCAATGAGCGTTGGAATAGTCACTTCACTTTCAATTTTTATGAAATGGTTTTAATCAAACGATTAATCGGCTTAACGGAAGTTATCGGTGATAAATGGAGGCTAATATCTATGTCAACCGCTCAAATATTACAGATTGTTATTGCGTTTTTCGGAAGTATATTTCCGGCTGTTTTATTTAATATAGACAGAAGAAAAATAGGCTGGGCAGGCTTAAGCGGTGCATTGGGCTGGTTTATGTACCTGCTGGTATTTAACGGCACTCAGAATGCAATTGCGTCCACCTTTGTAGGTGCGGTAATTGTAGGCTGCTACAGTGAATCACTGGCGAGAAAGCTTAAAACCCCGGCCTTTGAGTTTCTGATCCCGGGAATATTTCCGCTTGTGCCGGGGTTTACAGCGTATACCGCATTGAGGTATATTGTTGAAAACAATATGTCCCAGGCCCTGAGCAAAGGGGTTCTGGCGTTGGCCGTAGGCGGCAGCATAGGCTTTGGAATAATGCTGTCCACAACTATATTTAAGTTCTTTACCAAATTGAAAAATAGAAAACTGTATGGGAAAAGTTGAAAGCGGCTATATTATGAATTATAATGGAACAATTAGTAAATTATGGAAATTAGTAAATTTCTATATTATTTATACTTGGCAGTTGGAGGGTGTTTAATGGAAGAATTCGCAATATCAATCAGTGAACTATATATGAGTTACGGTTCAAAACAGGTTTTAAACGGAATAGGCATTGATGTTCCAAAGGGCAAGATCATAGGTTATATCGGGCCGAATGGTGCAGGAAAGAGCACTACGGTAAAAATACTCCTGGGACTGGTAACCGGCTATAAAGGTATTGTAAAGGTAATGGGAGAGGATATATCAAACGGAAGTGTTGAATATAAAAGAAAAATCGGTTATGTACCTGAGACTGCAGAAATATTCGACAATCTCACTGCCCGTGAATATATAACCTTTCTTGGTCAAATGTACGGCATGACATATGAGGAAACAGATAAAAAGGCATTTAAGCTGATGGAACTGTTTGGCATAGAACAGGTATATGATTCAAGGATAACGTCATACTCAAAGGGTATGAAGCAGAAGGTTCTGCTCATTTCAAGCCTTATTCACAATCCGGACATTTTATTTCTTGATGAGCCCTTGAGCGGATTGGATGCCAACAGCGTTATGGTTTTTAAGGAGATTATGAGCCACCTGGCCGGGCAGGGCAAGACCATATTCTATTCCTCCCACATAATGGAGGTAGTTGAAAAAATAAGTGACAGGATAATTCTTATCAACAATGGCAGCATTGTTGCCGACGGAACTTTCGACCAGCTTAAGGAGCAAAGTAAGGAGGGCAGTCTTGAAGATATTTTCAACCAGCTGACCGGTTTTGATAAACATAAACAGCTGGCTGATGAATTTGTTAACGTAATAGGAGCATAAAATGAAAGAGTTTGTTTTGATAAAACTGCTGGATAAAACAGCCGGAGCTTTTAAAAAAAATGATATTGATTATTTACAGCTGAGAATGATTCTGAAAATAAAGCTGACTCTGGACTCCAGAAATGTGCCTACCGTACTGTCCGGTACAAGGAATGTTGAAAACAGGAATATCCCACTGCTGTCAATGTTTATGTACGGTTTTATGGGTTTGATGATATCAATATTTGTATGGGTTCCATTTTCGACCTTCTATAAAATGAATATTATTCTGGGTATGATAATGTTTATGATTCTTGCAACAATGATATCCGACTTTTCGACTGTTTTGCTGGATGTTAAAGATAAAAACATACTATTGCCGAGACCTGTCAAAGAAAATACCATCAAACTGGCCAAAACCATTCATATTTTTTATTATTTGATCAGAATAACTCTGGCGCTTTCGGGGCCGACTCTCATAATGTGTTATTTCAGGTACGGCATATTGTTTTCAATGGTTTTTCTGCTTGAGATGATACTGATCTCCGGCCTGGTAATGTTTCTGACTTCCATCCTGTATTTCCTGATCCTCAGGCTCTTTGACGGAGAAAAGCTGAAGGATATAATAAATTACTTTCAAATAGTACTTACGGTTTTTATAACTATTGCATACCAGTTTATCGGCAGAATATTTGATGTTTCGGAAATCAGCGTGAATTTTAATCCCAAATGGTGGAACTATCTGATACCTACAACCTGGTTTGCATCTCCGCTCAATATGCTGGCCGAAAATGAATTTACAGGTTTTTATATATATTCGGCAGTTTTGGCCATGGTAATACCTGTTATTTCCTTTGGTGTCTATATAAAATTCATTGTTCCTTACTTTGAAAGGAATTTGCAAAAACTGAACAACAACAGCGGTAAGAATAAAAAAAGTGGAAGAGTCTCCGGGCTGCAAAAACTTGTTTCTGCTCTGGCCTGTTCCGATAAGCAGGAAAGAGCTGTCTTCAAGTTTACCAGGGATATGATAGCAAGTGAGAGAAAGCTGAAGCTCCAATTATATCCCAGTCTTGTTTTTGCCATTGTAATGCCGTTTGTTTTTATTTTTATGAATCTGTTTAACGGCAATTTTGAAGAAGGACTGCTTAAATTAAAAAGCAGCAGCACATATCTCTGTGTTTACATTGGAATAGCCATGGCAAGTATTTCAGTTAGTTTCATAAGTAAAAGCGAAAAATTCAGGGGAGCATGGATATATAAGGCGTTGCCGGTTGAAAAGCCGGCCGTTATATTAAGAGGAGCTCTGAAAGCTTTTATTTTCAGGTACAATTTACCTTTAATAGCTGTTCTGAGTCTGGTATGTGTGCTGTTGTACGGACCACGCATTATTCCGGATGTCATTCTGATGTTTATAAATATGCTTTTACTGCTGATATGCTTTTTTAGGATAGCTTCTAAAAGCTTACCGTTTTCACAGGAATTTCAGGGCATGAAGCAGGGAAACAATGCAGCCTTAAGCTTTGGACTTCTGTTTTTATCAGGCTTTCTTGCTCTAATCCACTACGGTGCAAGTTCCGTTCCCTTTGGAGTAACTGCCAACATTGCTGTCTCGGCAGTAATTACAATGGTTATATGGCACTATTGCTTCAAAACCGGCTGGAAGGATATTGACAAGACCTTCTGTTGACAATTATTGAAAAATATGGTACGAAATAAATGTGTCATGACATTTAAGAAAAACAGATAGGAGACATAATTTTATGAGAAAAACAAGTTTAATACTGTTAATAACGATTTTAATTTTTACTTTTTGTTTTAATGTATTTGCCAAATCCGATGCTAAGCCAGTACCTTTTAAGTATGAATTAACTCCAGAATCGCAGGAATGGAAAAATTATGAGCCACTTGAATTAAAAAACATGTTAAATATTCCAATGGAAAATGCTCAAGCTATGGATACGGAGACATTGCTAAATGCTGTTTTGGATTATCCATTTCTTGGAGACATATATGCATTTAATGACTCAATAAAAGCAATAGATTTTCTCTCAGAACAATTCAATGGACTAAAAGTTCTGTTGGACAGGAACGATTTAAAGGACAAACTTTTTGAAGATTATACAAATTCCTCAGAAAAAATAATAAAGGATAATAAAAAGATAGACAGCAAAGATAGATTCAAACAAAAATATAGAGAATCGCTATTTTCACATCCTAAAGTATTCAACAAATTAAGTAAAGAAGAAAAGGAGACAATTATATCAAAGTCAAAAGATGTAGCAGATAAAATTAATACAACTCCTGTAACAACAGAAGCACCTGCTACGTTTGGACTAGAAGCAGCCTCGGATTCTGTAACTATAACTGAAGCTGGAGATGTTATAAAATATGGCACTGTTTATACTCCATTATTATCTAAGGTTGAAGTTTTTGAACGCGAAGATATGACTAGTGATGACAAGGCTAGTTTGGACTCTTATATGGCTTCTAGATATCCCAATGCCACAAAACTTGGATCCGCCACATATAAGTATAATTGTCATTCTTATGCATGGTACAGTGCATCCACATCTAATCGCTGGTGGATGAATGACCCTTCTCAGTACATGAATGATGGAAGTTATTCAGAATATACTTCTCCGGCAAGTGGTCAAAAAATATATTACCCTGTGCCCGACAATGAACATTCGGGAATAATTACTTCAGTAAGCGGATCTTCTGTAAAGGTAACATCTAAATGGGGGCCTTATGGACTATATTCTCATGCAAGCACATATTGCCCATATTTCTCTATGTACAAGAATACTTATTGGAGACGTTAGGAATAACAAATATGATTAAAAAAAGTTCGATATTTCTAATTTGTATAGCATTAATTACCTTTGGAATGTGTGGATGCAAGGATGAATCAGAAAAAAAGCTTGAAAACACAACAAGCGTTGTTATTGGATATGGTTCTAATAGTTATGCTGCTTTGATTTCAGATAAAGACCAAATAAAGAAACTGGAAGATTTATTCAACGGAGCCGAGTTTACCAAAACTGATACTGAAATACAGCAGCCGTATCTAAGTATTGCTTTCAATGGAGAGAAGATCTCAACTTCTTATTATATTGATGAAAAAGATGTCATTAAAACAGGTAATGGTATTTACAGCAAGTCAAAGCAAATAAACTTTGAGGATTTGTATTCTATATTTAAGCAATATTTGTCCAAAAAGAAATGAATAACAACCTTCTTCAACTCCAGATGAGCGCAAGAGGTTTGGCTTGACAACGCCATTCAAATCTTTTAAAATTTAAATTAATTGAAAAAGCGCAAAATGGGGAACACCACCGAAAGGGTGTTCCTTGTTTTGTGCTTTTTTGCTTAATAAATACATCAATTAACTCGTTGTGCAAGTTTAATTTTGTGGATGATATCAGTTATAAATAGCTGTTGCCTTACTGGAGTAAGCCATACTATTTCAGGCAAGAACTTCGTGGGCAATCCATGCCGGGTATCGGCCGAAAGCACTAGGATGAAATGGAATTGACTTGAAGCTGTTCTCAAATACCGTAATGGCTTTATAACATAAAGCATATAAATTCCGGCACAACGCGTTAATTACTCGGAGGTTGAATGATACTAAACGGAACAGATTACAAACTTGATAAAAGTCAAACACTTGAGGAATTTTTAAAAGCTCAGGGCTATAATCCTGCAATTGTAGCAGTAGAGCTAAACGGACAAATAATCCCGAAAGGAAACTATGAATATACCATTGTCAATGACCAGGCTGTAATTGAGGTAGTCAGATTTGTAGGTGGGGGCTGAATATGCACATAACACTGAACGGCAGGAAAATGGAACTGGATGCAGGCTCAGCCTTTGAGGTGCGGGAAAAATACGGGAAACCGGCCGACATAATCATTTTAAACGGTTTTCAAATTGAAGAGGACTGCAGACTTTCGGAAAATGATATTGTTAATATCATCACCAAAGGTATAATGCCCGGGGAAGAAGAGCTTGAAAGTATGATGACGGCAAGACATACTCCAGGAGTACATAATGAGTTGAAAAAAGGAAAAGTTGCCGTTGCCGGTCTGGGAGGCCTTGGATCAAATATAGCTGTAATACTTGCCAGAATTGGAGTGGGACAATTGCTGCTGGTAGATTTTGATGTGGTTGAGCCAAGCAACCTGAACAGGCAGTGCTATAATATCAGCCACCTGGGAATGCATAAGACGGCTGCTTTAAAAAAACAGATACAGGAGATAAATCCATTTATCAAAGTTGAGCTGAGGGAGGTAAGAGTGACCGAAAACAATGTCAGGGAATTGTTTGAGGGCTATGACATTGTATGTGAGGCTTTGGACAGGCCGGATGCCAAAGCCGTCCTCGTGAATACCGCGCTGGAGCAGCTTCCAGACATTAAGGTTGTGGCGGCTTCGGGTATGGCAGGCTATGAAAGCTCAAACCTCATAAAAACCGTAAAACCTATGAAGCGTCTGTACATATGCGGTGACCTGGAAAACGGAGCAGGAATAGGCAATGGTTTGATGGCGCCAAGAGTCCTGATCTGTGCCGGACACCAGGCGAATATGGTTTTGAGGTTATTGCTGGGAATAGAAGAAGTATAGTTGTCCTTTATTCGCCACATTGCGATAAAGGATAATTACTTACATAACATTTTGTGGCCACAAATGTGGCTCATGGAGGTTAAGATGACTGATAAATTAATAATTGGAGGGCATGAGTTCAATTCAAGGTTCATATTGGGCTCGGGAAAGTTTTCCCTTGAAATTGTAAAAGCGGTAATCGAACAGGGAGAAGCAGAAATGGTAACACTTGCCCTGCGCCGGGCCAATATGGGCGGAGAAGAAAATATTCTGGACTACATACCAAAAGAAATCACATTATTGCCGAATACTTCGGGTGCAAGAAATGCGGAAGAGGCTGTGAGAATTGCACGCCTGGCACGTGAGATCGGCTGCGGCAGCTTTGTAAAGGTGGAGGTGATCCGTGATACCAGGTATTTGCTGCCGGATAACCATGAAACCGTAATAGCAACGGAAATGCTGGCAAAGGAAGGCTTTATTGTTATGCCGTACATGTATCCCGATCTGAATACCGCAAGAGACCTGGCAAATGCGGGAGCTGCTGCGGTAATGCCGCTGGCGTCCCCCATAGGCAGCAACAAGGGCTTGAGTACCAGGGATTTTATAAAAATCCTCATAGACGAAATAGATTTGCCTGTTATTGTGGATGCAGGTATCGGACGGCCGTCCCAGGCATGTGAGGCCATGGAAATGGGGGCCGATGCCGTAATGTGCAACACCGCCGTTGCCACGGCAAATAATGTAGCCCTTATGGCGAAAGCCTTCAAGCTGGCAATACAGGCAGGTCGTGACGCATATCTGGCCGGCCCGGGAAGGGTTTTGGAGTACAGAGCTGAAGCGTCAAGCCCTTTGACAGGCTTTTTGGAGGATTAGATATGGCTAATATGGATCATATGAATTATCTTGACGGCATGGAAGCTGTCGGCACGGATATTATGGACAGGGTGCTTTTGCTGGCCGGCAGCTATAATTACGGTAAATATGGCGGCAAGGATGTGGAAAGAGCCTTAAGCAAAGAGCTGTTAACATCCGACGATTATGGGGCTGTTTTATCTCCCGCCGCAATGCCATATCTGGAAGAAATGGCACGCAAGGCGATGCTTGAGACAAGAAAACATTTTGGAAACTCGGTTTCTCTATTTACGCCGCTTTACATATCAAACTATTGTGAAAATGAGTGTGTATACTGCGGTTTTAACTGCAGGAACAAAATCCAACGCGGCAGACTGTCTCCGGAAGAGATTGAAGAAGAGCTGCAGGCCATTGCTGCTACCGGCCTGAAGGAGATTCTTATTTTAACCGGCGAGGCCCGTAAGGCCTCAGGTGTGGAATATATTGGTGAAGCCGTTAAACTTGCTGCCCGCCGGTTTTCTACCGTCGGCATTGAAATATACCCGCTAAACTCGGAGGAATACACCTACCTGAATAAATGCGGAGCGGATTTTGTTTCGGTTTATCAGGAAACCTACAATACGGATAAGTATGAACAGGTGCATTTGAGAGGGCCTAAAAGAATATTTCCGTATCGTTTCAATGCGCAGGAAAGAGCTTTGCTTGGAGGAATGCGGGGTGTTGGAATAGGTGCCTTGCTGGGGCTTGACGACTTTAGAAAGGATGCCTTTGCGGCAGGAATGCATGCATATTTTCTTCAGCAAAAATATCCTCATGCCGAGATCTCCTTTTCGGTGCCCCGGTTAAGACCATATATCAACAATGCCGGCAACAATCCTGCTGAGGTTCATGAACGGCAGCTTTTGCAGGTCATGCTGGCGTATCGTTTATTAATGCCCTTTGCCGGAATTACTATATCAACAAGGGAAAAGTCCAACTTCAGGGATAATATAATAGGTCTGGCAGCTACAAAAATTTCAGCAGGGGTAAGTGTGGGTGTCGGGGGCCACAAAAACCGGGAAAAGGGTGATGAACAGTTTGAAATCTCCGATTCCCGCAGTGTGGGCGAAATTCATGAGATGATAGCAGGCAGGGGTTTACAGCCTGTATATACCGATTATGTGAGGGTCTAGGAGAAAGTATGTTGATTTTGGTTACAAACAGGAGGCTTTGCAGGGATGATTATCTGACACGGCTTGACCGGTTGGCAAAGGCAGGCCCCCAGGCGATTATCCTGAGGGAAAAGGATCTGGAGCAGCAGGAATACGAGCTGCTGGCACAAAAAGTCCTGTCAATCTGTGAAGTAAATAATGTAGAGTTGATAATAAACAAAAATATCGATGCTGCTGTAAAACTGAATATTCCAAATATACATTTATCAATGGAGGATCTGAGAAATTATAAAAACAGGCTGCGGCGGTTTAAATGCGCAGGTGCATCGGTACACTCGGCAGATGAAGCTGCCGAAGCCAGGGAACTGGGAGCTGATTACCTGATAGCGGGCCACATATTTCCTACTGATTGTAAGGCGGGACTCCCGCCGCGCGGGCTGGCATTTTTGAAGGAAATATGCTGCAGGGTTGATATTCCGGTATTTGCCATCGGCGGAATAACCGGGGACCGGGTACAGGCTGTTCTTGAAACAGGAGCTAAAGGTGTTTGCATTATGAGTGAGGCTATGACTTGTTCCCGGCTGTCATGTCTTCCATTTTTCTCAGGACAACAAACATCTGCCGTGCATCGGCACGAAGCTTTTCCAGGGAAGCAAGCAGCATATCGCTGGTATTTATGATATCTTCGGAATTGTATATTCTGTATCTGTTGCTTTTTCTTTTGACTGTCAGCAGTCCGTTCAGTTCCCAGGTTCTGGGGGATCAATGGTTATATGCAGATAATCTGCCGCCTCCCTATAAAAAACAGGAAACTGCTGTGAAACTCCGGATTTATTGCTGCTGACGGAGCAACAGGCAACGGCCGGTATGGGACTGACGGTTTTGCATTATTTTTTCCGGAGTACCTTCTGCCATAACATATCCGCCGCGGGAACCGCCTTCAGGCCCAAAGTCAATGATGTGGTCAGCCATGTTGATTAAATCAAGGTTATGTTCTATAACTACAACCGTGTTGCCTGCGGCTGCCAGCTCATCCAGAACTCTTGCAAGCTTGGCCGTATCATGGGGATGAAGCCCGGTAGTGGGTTCATCAAGCAGATATAGGGTATTACCGTTATAACAGCTGCCAAGTTCTTTAGCCAGCTTTATCCGCTGGGCTTCTCCGCCTGAGAGTGTGGCGGTGGATTGACCCAGTTTGATATATTGCAGTCCCACCCTGGATAGAAAATCCAGCTTTTCATATATCTGCTTCTCAGCTGAAAAAAACTTCATAGCTGCACCCACAGACATATCCAGAATATCGGAAATCGTCAGACCACAGTAGGTGACAGCCAGCACATTTTTCTGAAAACGGCTGCCTTTACAAACAGGACAGTTAACCTGGGCATCCGGCATAAAATGCATCGGAATTGTCAGATAACCCTGTCCTTCGCATTTCTCACATCTTCCTCCGGGTACGTTAAAGGAAAAATGCTTCGGAAGAAGCTTTTGCTTTTTTGACCCCGGTAGGGAGGCAAACAGCCCGCGGATTTCGGTATATATATCGGTATAGGTGGCTATATTTGAACGGGAGGAGCGGCCTATGGTATTTTGATCAAAGGTAACACACCGGTCATAGTATTTGAGATTATCAACAATACCGTTATCAGGCAGCTTTTTTTCTGAAAAAAAGGCTTCGGCATGACGGGCCAGTACATCGAATATCAGTGAGGATTTTCCTGATCCTGATACACCTGAAACAGCAGTAAGCCTGCCTGCCGGAATATCCACAGAAATATTCTTCAGATTATTTGCCGCTGCTTTTCTGATGCTGAGGAAATAGTCCGGTTTTTTCCTGTCGCCCTGCGAAACGTAAGGCTTATATTCCCCAGACAGATACTTTCCTGTAAGGGAATCCGGATTACGGCTTATTTCATCGGCAGTACCCCGGGCGATAACCCGTCCTCCATATTCTCCGGCACCGGGTCCGATATCAATGATGTGATCTGCATTTTTCATGAGCTCGGTATCATGCTCTATAACAAGTACGGTATTTCCGAGATCGCGCAGATGCCGCAGTACTGTCAGCAATTTGCCGGTATCCTTTGAGTGAAGTCCGGTTGTGGGCTCGTCCAGCACGTACAGTACTCCGGTCAGGCCGGACCCCAGCAGTGATGCAAGGCGTAAACGCTGGGCTTCGCCGCCCGACAGAGTAACCGCACTTCTGTCAAGACTCAGATAGCCAACTCCCACATCTATGAAACGGTGAAGTCTTCCATTAAGACTGTCCAGGATTGGTTTTACTATCTGCATTGCATCACAGGTTATACTTTTCTCCACAAGTATAATAAAATCACGTACTTCAGTAAGTGACTTTTGACCGGCCTCAATAATATTAATCCCCATAACTGTAACGCCTGAGCTCTCTTTTTTCAGCCGTTTCCCTTTACAGGCGGGGCAGACATCCTCATGGAAAAGTGTCCTCAGTATTTCATATGCCTTTGATGCTGCATTGCCGTTTTCCGAATACTTGCGTTTCAAATTGGTCAGCAAACCTTCGTAACGTCCCCGGGGAACTGTTTTGGGAGGCCTTACTCCGGGGAAGAGCCCGGCAATTTCTTCGCTTAAGGCTCCGTAAAGAAGGAAGGTTCTGGCAGCATCATTCCAAAATTTAAGAGGAAGGTCCAAATCCACCTCAAATCCATAATGCTCCCCCGCATTTTCCACACTTTCACCGTTGCGCTGTTTTAGAAAATCGTCCCAAAGCAGCACTGCACCGCTGTTTATACTTTGATTCTCATTAATGATTTTTTGCAGATCGGGCACACTTGTTACACCCATTCCATTACAGGTTTCACAGGCACCTTGGGGTTTATTGAATGAAAAATGGCTCATGGTCAAAACCGGAACAGTTTTTCCGCAATGGGGACAGGGCATGCCCGCTTCCAGGTCTGATGAAAAAGTATCATCTTCCAAAGTTATTTCATTATGTACTGCATTTTCAAAAACAGGCATTAGTTCCAGCCCGCAGAATTTACACTTTCTTACGCCAAGCTTTGAATAAAGAATGCGTAAATAAGTATAAATCTCAGTAATGGTACCCACCGTCGAGCGGGGATTTCTATTTGCATTGCTTTGATTTACACTGATGGCGGGTGAAAGTCCGGTTATCCGGTCAACTTTTGGCCTGACATACTCATCCGTCACCAGGCCGAGGGATTCCATATACTGGCGCTGACATTCGGTTTGCAGAGTCTTGAAGGCAATAGTTGATTTGCCGGAGCCTGATACTCCCGTCAGCACTACCAGTTTGTTTTTTGGAATATCAAGACTGATATTTTTCAAGTTATTCTCCCGGGCACCATATATACCGATTTTATTATCCATAGGTAATTCTCCTTGAACATAAAAGTTTCTATGTTTACTGTCAGATTACTTTATCACAGCGGCGAAGTCTGGTGTATTACTGTAGGGTTCTGAAAAAATATAAAAACCGAAAGACAATGTATATAAAATGTTAAGAAAATATTAAGAGTCTGTAACTTTGTGCCCTATCCTCTATATGGTATAATAGGGAAGATAAACAAGCCAGTGGTTCTCGCCCGGCTATACGTTTTAGCTGTTACAGACTACTGGTAACAAAGGCAGAAAGTGAGAATCAAATGAAGAAAATAGTCAGGATATTAATAGTTGCGGTAATGCTTTTTTCGACAGTGCTTGGAGTTGGTGCCGAGAAAGCTGCCGAACCTACCGGAGGGCTTGAGGTTAATACTGTTGTTGGCTTTAATGACGTGTACAAGATTGGATATCCTACACCAATAAATGTAAACATTAAAAACAATTTTAAGGATATCAACGGAGAAGTGGAAATACGTGTCCCCAGTTCACCCGGCAAGTATATGAGTTATGTGAAGCCGGTCAGCCTTCAGAAGGGTGCCGAAAAGACCATAACCATAAATGTACCGATAGGCAACGACAACAGGACAAAATATGCGGTGAATATTTATGACGGCGGGGACAGGATTTTCGATGATACCATTACAACAGTTGCGTCAAACAATATTACTACTTTTATAGGGATAATGAGCGATGATTTCGACAGCCTGTCCTATATTAATTCAGTTCCGGCTTCGGCAGGGGTTTCCCTTATTACAAAAACCATCAGGCTTGATGAGAAGAATTTTCCCGAGGATATTTTTACTTTAAATGCGTTTAATATTATTGTAATAAATGATTTTGACACTTCCAGATTCAGTAAATCACAATATGAAATTTTAAAACAATGGGTCAGAAATGGCGGAACTTTAATCATAGGAACGGGGTCTAAATATAATAAAACACTTTCGGTATTTAAAGATGACTTTATTGAAGGTTCCCAGGGCAGTGTACAGGAAATATCAACCTCAAAAATATATGAGCTGGCCACAAACGGTGATAACAGGAATGAAACAAAGGTGGAGGCTTTGGCTTTAAGAATCAAGGACAGCACCGTAGTAATGGAGGACCGGAATATCAGCCTTGTACAGGCTCATAGCATAGGCAAGGGAGTAGTGGGTGTTATGGCTTTTGATATGGGAAAGGCACCCTTTGCAAACTGGAATAACAATACGGCTTTTATGGAAAAGGTTTTAGAACTTGTCAATCCGGGATTGGCAGGTACAAATACCAAAAGCAATAATGCCAACTCATTCAGGAACAATACGTACGCATTGCAGGAGGCGGTAAACCAGTTTTCCGAAATGGCTGCACCAAAAACTGCAAGTTTTTATCTGATATTGTTAATTTATGTTTTGGTGGTGGCTCCCGTCAGTTACATTATACTGAAGAAGCTTGACAAACGTGAATGGATGTGGCTTACAGTACCGGCCCTGGCAATTATTTTCGGTGCAGTGGTCTATGTGACCGGCAGCGGTACAAGATTGAGCCAGATAACCACGAATGTCGTTTCTTACATAAGCCTGGATAAAAATGGGAATGCCTCGACCGACACTTATGCCGGTATTTTAAATACAAATAAATCCAAGGTTAAAGTCTCGGGACAAAATGGGGAAAGACTGCTTCCTGTCAATAATAATTCCTATACCGACCAGACCTTCGAAAAAGAAGTGCCGGAAGCAACAATTTTTGCAGGTGAAAATGGGCGTATCGAATACAAAAACAGCAGTCTGTTGGAGACAAAAATTCTGCAGATACAGGAAAATACACTTGATATAGGGAAGATTGAAACCAATCTGAAATTAAAGAACAGTAAAATCACAGGCACTGTTAAAAATTCTACCGGTTTGGATCTGACAGACTGTCTGCTTGTGATGCCTGACGGCTATTATAAAATTGACAGCTTGAAAAGCGGAGCTGACGTGAATCTTGATAATATCACGCAAGGCAGTCATGAAGGTAATTTTCACATTATGATATCGGATGTATTCTTTAACCGTAACTATTCAAGGGTTAACGCAGCAACAGAAACAGACAGGAAGAGAAATTTGGATTTAAGGCAGGAAGGAAACATTCTTCAAAGACTGTTTGACTATGGAAACGGGCAAATTAACGGTATTAATTTTATTGCTTTCTCAAAAACCCAAATACATGAGCCTTTACTTGTGAACGATATTCCGGCTAAAAAAAATGAAAGAAATATAATATTCATGCCTGTTGACGTGAAGTTTACCGATGAAGGCAAAGTGGAATACCCGCTGGGCTTTATTCCCTTTGAAGTCATAAATACATCAAATCTGAATTATGATATGGCAATCAGCAGATTTTATGGAAGCGGTTCGGCGGAGTTGATTTACAAACTTGACAAGGACATGCTGGTAGAGGAATTTGAAGTGAACACCTCAAAATTGCAATTTAAGTCCTTTAATGCAGGTTACAGTATTTATAATATCAGTAAGCAAACCTATGAATCTGTTACCGATAAAGTTATAAACGGAGAAAGTGTCAAAGATTATTTAACTCCCGAAAACACGTTGAAAATGAAGATTGAAGTTACCGACGGGGAAATCGGAGTACCTCAAATGGCTGCAAAAGGGAGGAATAAATAATGCTCAGGATAGAAAATCTTTGTAAGAACTATGGAAAGTTCCGTGCTGTAAATGACTTGAACCTTCATATACCCAAAGGCGAAATATTTGGATTTGTAGGGCCGAACGGAGCAGGAAAAACCACCACAATGAGGATTATATGCGGACTCCTTGATGCTACCTCGGGAAAGGTATATGCCGATGGCATTGACGTAATTAACAGGCCGAAGGAGCTTAAACGTAAAATAGGTTATATGCCTGACTTTTTCGGAGTATATGATGATTTAAAGGTAATGGAATATTTGGATTTCTATGCCTCAATATATAACATCAAGGGTGCCGATAGCAGGAAGATATGCCAGGACCTTCTCGAATTGGTGGATTTAACCGATAAAAAGGACTTTTATGTGGACAGTTTGTCAAGAGGTATGAAGCAGAGACTTTGTCTGGCAAGAAGCCTGGTGCACAATCCGGATCTGTTGATTCTTGATGAACCGGCCTCAGGCATGGATCCCAGAGCAAGAATTGAAATGAAGGAAATATTGAGAACCTTGAAGAGTATGGGCAAGACTATATTGGTAAGCTCACATATTCTGCCCGAACTTGCAGAACTGTGTACTGCCATCGGCATAATAGAGAAGGGCAGGATAGTTATGAGCGGTACTGTGGATGAGATTACCAGAAAGGTCTATCATACCCAGACCATACGGATAAAAGTAATAGACAGGTTGGAGGAAACAATAAGAATACTTCAGGAGTATCCCGATATTGACGGAGTAAACCCTGTTGGTGATAAAGAAGTTGAAGCCTCCTTCAATGGTGACGAGGTCTTCATGAATGCACTCCTGGTCAGGTTGATACAGAATGATGTGCCTGTAACGGCCTTTAACCAATTGGATGGAAATCTTGAAGATATATTTATGAAAGTTACTGCAACAGGGGAGGTAAAACAATGAGCACCAATACACAAAAACGGTATTTCAGAATAAATCCCGTACTGCTTAAAGAACTCAAGGTCAGGATGAGAAGCTGGAAAGCGGCAATTTTAATAGGTACCTATAATTTGGTACTCCTCCTGTTAACCATATTTATAATGAAGCTGACTATGAACAACGATATAGGAGTGCCCACCCAGTCAACCATATTCGGAACATATGTCTTTCTGGTAGCTGCGCAGTTCGGTTTAATAACTCTTATAGCTCCCGCACTAACCGCCGGTGCCATATCAGGTGAAAGAGAAAAGCAGACTCTGGATATCCTGTTATCAACCACTTTGAATCATGGCTCAATAATTACAGGCAAGTTATTTTCATCCCTGAGTCAGATCATATTGCTGCTGGCATCCTCTATCCCTGTGTTTTCAATAATATTTCTATACGGTGGAATAGGTCTTATGCAGCTTTTACAGGTTTATCTGTTTTTTATCCTTATAGCAGTAACACTTGGCAGTATCGGTATTTTCTTTTCAACCTTTATAAAGAAAAGTACTGCGGCAAATGTTTTGACCTACGCAGTTGTGGTTTTTCTGTATCTGGGTACCATTTTAATCTCGGTATTTTATGTTCAGCTGGTTATCATGCCGAACTATATAAACAAACCATACGAAGGGACTTTCTGGGTATTCAATTTAAACCCTGCCATGGCTCTGGTCTCTTTAGTAGTGGATCAGTTCCAGGAGGGTGCCGGAAGGTTGTTCCCGGGTTTGAGTTTGACAGTACAGCAGGGAAAGCTCCATTTGTGGCATATTAATTCAATTTTTAATGCCGGTCTGTCGGCAGTATTGTTATTGGCAAGTGCCTTGAAACTCAATCCGGTTAAAAGGAAATGGTTCAGGAGAGGTAATAAATGAATTTAAACAAGCCTTACGGAAAAATAATATATGTGCTTCGGAAAGCACGTAACAGAATAATATTAAGCATAACCTTGCGCAATGGGCTGGCAGGTCTGTGCACCGCATTGGCGGCGGGGATTATTCTGGGGCTCCTCTCAAGACTTATACCCATATACAGAGTGTATGTTCTGTGGGGATATATTGGTGCAGCCATTTTTCTGCTGTCATTGCTCAGTGTTTTTTTATTCCTTCCAAAGAAAAAAGCAGTAGCCAGACTGCTTGATTCTTTTGGACTGCAGGAGAGGATCATAACTTCTCTGGAACTGGAAAAAGAAGATTCGGAATACAAGGAGCTATTGCTGGAGGATACCACAAGCAAACTTGACACCATTGATTACAGGGAAAAGATAAAATTGCTGCCAGATAAAAAGCTTCCGGCGGCAGTAATATTTCTCACGCTGGCTTTCGGAGTAACCGTGCTGCTGCCGCAGCCATTGCTGGAGGAGGCTCGGCAGGCGCATGAATTTAACGTATATAAAAAGGAGCAGAAAAAGAAGGTAGAAAAAGCAGAGAAGGAAGTTGAGAAGAATACAGGGCTTACCGAAGCTCAGAAAAAAGATCTGCTTGACAAACTGGAAGCTCTGAAGCAGGAGCTCAAAAAGTCCCAGGATGCCAGGGCGGCGGATAAAGCTCTGGAAAAGCTTGCAAAAAAACTGGAGCAGAAAATTGATAAAACAAGGGAAGCAGATTTGAAGAATCTTGCTGAAAAGCTGGCCGCGAACAAAACTGCCAAAGCTTTGGCAGATGCATTGAAATCCGGGAAAACGGAAGAAATCAGGAAGGAATTTGAAAACCTTAAGAATAAGCTGAAGTCTATGAGCGCCACTGAGAAAAAAGATTTTAAGGCTGCCTTGTCAAAGGCTGCCGATTCTCTTGGCGACAGCGAGCTCAAGGACAGCCTCAATGGCTTGGGCGGCACTCTGGACAGCGGAGATGAAAACGCCGTCAACAAAAGTGTTGATAAACTCAATGGAGCAGTCAATGACAGTCTTTCTCAAAGGAATATGAATAACGCTTTGGCGCAGGCTCAGAATGATTTGCAGCCCAATACTGTCAATGCCCAAAATCAGGGACAGGGTTCGGCTCAGGGTCAAGGTGCTGCACAGGGACAAGGTCAGGGAAAATCACAAGGCCAGGGCAGCGGCACAGGTCAGGGGGCCGGAAAGGGAACCGGCCAGGGTCAGGGTGCAGGCCAGGGACAAGGCACAGGTGGAAGCGCTGCAGGCAGCGGTTCCGGAAACGGTGATGGAGGTGTTACACCCTATGGACAGGGAGGTATTGCAAACAAAACTCCGTCAGCCGGACAGGAGAAAGAATATGAAAAGGTTTTCACTCCCTCCAGACCGGGAGGTCAGGGGGAAACTTCGGTAATAACGGGAAAAGGCAATAATAGCGGAAAATCCGAAACAACAATAACAAATAATGCAGACGCCTCTTTAGGGGAGCTGAAGCCATACAATCAGGTAGTTGGTGAATACAGTGACAGGGCCATGGAAGGCATGGATAATTCCACTATCCCCGGGGGCATGGAGGATATAATAAAAGATTATTTTGCTTCACTGCAGGATTGAAAAACTCATGGAGGTGAGGTTCTATGGAGGACAAGGAAATTTTAAGTATTGTAGATACAATAAAGGCTGTTGAAAATGAAGTTGGAAAAGCCATCATAGGTCAGAAGGATGTTATCAGACAGGTGCTGATTGCTGTCTTTACAGGCGGGAATGTGCTTTTGGAGGGCTCCCCGGGATTGGGCAAAACTCAGCTCGTAAAAACCCTTTCAAAGGTAATGGATCTGTCTTTTTCAAGGATACAGTTTACTCCCGATCTGATGCCTGCCGATGTGGTAGGTACAAACATTATAATGAAGGATGAGAAAGGCAGCAGTAAATTTGAATTTCAAAAAGGACCCGTTTTTGCCCATATGGTATTGGCCGATGAGATTAACAGGGCTACGCCCAAAACCCAGTCTGCTTTGCTGGAAGCCATGCAGGAGCATACAGTCACTGTGGGAAACAGTACGTACCATCTGGAAGAACCTTTTATGGTTCTGGCAACACAGAATCCGCTGGAGAACGAAGGCACTTATCCGCTGCCCGAAGCACAGCTGGACAGATTCCTTTTCAAACTGATGGTACCTTACCCCAACCTTGAAGAGTTAAAGGGTATTATCGGAGTTACGGTAAATAATCAGACCTCAGAGCTTGAGAAAATTATTAATAGAAGTCAGATTCTTGAAATAAGAGATATTCTTAAAAAGGTTCCCATGTCAAAGTCGGTTGAGGAATATGCTTTGAAAGTTGTTCTGGCAACCCATGCGGATTACGAAAAAGCACCGGAGCTGTCAAAAAAATATATCAGATACGGAGCAAGTCCCAGAGCAGCTCAGGCAATTATTTCAACTGCCAGAGTAAGAGCAGTTATGGAAGGCAGATATAACGTGTCTTTTGATGATATAAAATATGTGGCGCCGTCAGCACTGCGGCACAGGTTCTTTATGAATTTTGATGCGGTAGCCGACGGAATTGCTCCTGAAAGAATAATAGAAGAAATACTGGCAAGTCAATTAGATATTGCAAAGGTTTGAGGGCAACTATGAAGGAAAAGGTGTTTGACGAGAATTTTTATAGAAAGCTGGAGAGTATTTCAATAAAGGCCAGAATGACTTTAACGGACGGGGCGGCCGGCGGGAGAAAATCCAAGGCAAAAGGCAGCTCGGTGGAGTTTTCGGACTTCAGGGAATACACACCCGGAGATGATTTCAGAAGAATTGACTGGAATGCATACGGGCGTTTTGACAAATTGTTCTTAAGGCTTTTCATGGAGGAAAGAGAAGCTCTTCTGAATATTTTTTGCGACTGCAGCAAATCCATGGACTTCGGAGAAAAAAGCAAGGCTGCAATGGCTTTGAGAATAACAGGAATATTGACTTATCTGGCTTTGAACAATTTGGACAGGGTGTGCTTGAATAAATTGCAGGAAAGTGCCGTTGTTACTTCTTCCTCCTATATGGGTAAAAGTTCCTTTCAAAAGGCCGTGCAGTTTCTTGAGTCGGGCAGTTTCACAGGAAGTACAAATCTTGCCGAAACCATAAAAAGAAAAGAGCTGAAAAGCAGAGGGATCTCAGTAGTTATTTCAGATTTCTTCACAATGGGCTCAATTGACGAAATAATAAAATATCTGGCTTTCAAAAAACAACAGATTATTTTGATACAGGTATTGTGCGAGGATGAACTTGACCCACAGCTAGGCGGACAGGTCCGGCTTGTGGACAGTGAAACAGAGGCTGAAATGAATCTTACCATAACACCAAAGCTGTTAAAGGCTTATGAGGCAAAGTTAAGAGGTTTACAGACCGGAATTAAAGCTTCGGCAAAAAAATACGGAGGGGTATTTTTTCATATATCAACCTCTGACAGCCTGGAAAAGATAGTATTTGAGGATTTCGCCAGGGAGGGGATAGTGTGAATGAAACATTATATTATAAATATAGCTATTCACACATGGAAAAGCCGCAAGCGTCTTTTCGTAACTTTATGTATTGCTGCACAGCAGCGGATTGGGGGATAGTATGAGTCTTATCTCTCCAAATGGGCTATGGTTTTTAACACTCATCCCTGTTTTTATTCTGATGTATATACTAAAGCAGCGTTATGAGGAAAGGCAGGTTTCGAGCCTGTACTTGTGGCATCAGGTAATAATGGAGCTGGATGCAACCAGTCCTTTTCAAAAGATTAAAAGGAACCTGTTGTTTTTTCTGCAGCTGCTGATATTGCTGCTGTGCATTTTTGCACTTACCAACCCTTTTCTATGGTGGAAAAACAACAATTATCAGAATTTTGTTATGGTGGTTGACAACTCCGGCAGCATGAGTTCTCTCGGAGAAAACGGAAAAAAACTGGATGAAGCCAGGATAAAAGCTGATGAGCTGATAAACTCATTGTCATCGGGAACCAGGATGACCTTGATTTCCGCTGCCAGAAACGTAAAAGTAGAAGTCAGCGGCAGTACCGACAGGAAGGAGCTTTTAAACAGGCTTAAAGCCATAGAACCCACTAATAGTGCAGGCAGTATTGAAGATACCTACTCACTTGTAAAGGCAATATGTGATCAATATGAAAGCTGCAGAGTGGTATATTTCACTGATCATGGATTGGATCTGAAGGACCTGAACGGTGAAGTTGTAGATATTGGTCCGGAGAGACCCAATGTAAGCCTGGATTATATAGCCGGCACAAAGACCGGCAATGGTTTAAAGGTCATGTTAAGGGTGACAAATCACGGAACTGAGAGCACAGATGCGGAGCTTTGCCTTTATGGTGAAGAAAAACTCATCTCCATAAAAAATGAAGTTTTGAATTCAGGTGAAACTAAAACCGTCTATTTTGATAATGTTCCTGCCGAAAATAAGTACATATACGGAGAGTTGTCAAAAGAGGACGGCCTTGAGGAAGATAACAGGATATTTTCTGTTACAAAACAAAAAGAAGTAAAAAAAGTCCTGCTTTCCACCGAACAGAATATATTTTTGGAAAAAGCCCTGAACACACTGAAAGATATAGAATTGTTCAAAACTCTTCCCGATCAGCAAATTAACGAAGAATTTGATTTGTATATTTTCGACGGAAACTATGAAGGAAAACTGCCGCAAAAAGGTAATGTACTTTTTTTGAATCCCCGGCAAAACAACTCCTTTTTTAAAGTTGAAGAAGAGCTGACCGGAGGCAAGGGCTCTATCACAACTCATGCGGTTACAAAATATATGAACAACAGCGACTTCGTTATCTCAAGTTTCAATCCTATTGAAATGCCATACTGGGGCAGCCCTTTAATTAAAATAGATGATAAAAATGCAGCCTTTGCCGGAGAGCTTAAGGGACAAAAGGTAGCCGTACTGGGGTTTGATCTGCATGATTCGGATTTCCCGCTGACTCTGGAGTTTCCTATTTTCATAAACAACCTGATTTCATACCTGGTTGATAGAGATACTATGGCAAATAACCAATATAACAGCGGAGAGGATATAGACATAACTCCTTTACCGGAAACGGAAAAAATATTCGTTAAGGACCCGGAAGGTAAAAGAACGGAACTGAGTTCAAGATATCCTGTGAAACCGTATGATAAAACTTATTCAACAGGAATATATGAAATAATCCAAAAAGTCGGGGATAAGGAGATAGAGAGAGCTATTGCAGTAAATTTTCCGGTTTCCGAGAGCGGTTCATCAAATATTGACAGTTCAGTCAATAAAACGGAAGACGGAAAAGAGGTTAATGGCATAGCCGGAACTGGCGGCAGCAAGTCTGAAAGTACTCTGAAAAACAGCGGCGGCATAAATTTGCTGAATATACTTTTATTGACCGCACTGCTTTTAATTGTTCTGGAATGGGTAGTCTACGCAAGGCAGTACCGGAATTGAGAATTGGAGAGGAATTTATTTATGGGACTTAGCTTTGAAAGGCCGTATTTGCTGCTTCTGATCCCAATCCTGCCGGGATTGGTTTTGCTTTCAACAAAATGGCTTAAAAGATTGAATAAAAGTAAAAAGACCTGGATAGCAGCACTGCGCTGTTTGGTTTTAACCCTTCTGGTTTTAGCCTTGAGCGGCATGAGTCTGACCTGGAAACTTAATAATGTTACAACTCTTTTCTTGATAGACGCCTCGGACTCAACTCATTCAAACAGAACCGATATGGAGGAATTTATAAAAGAAGCCTACAAACTTAAAGGTCCCAAAGACAAGCTGGGTGTTATATCCTTTGGTGACAATGCACAGGTTGAAAGCTTTATCAGTGATAAAATGAACTTTACTGAAATTGAAGGAAAAATTAACGGAAATTATACTAACATTGAAAATGCACTTGCAACCGCACTGTCTCTGTTTCCTGGCAACAGTAACAAAAGGGTGGTTCTGATTTCAGACGGGGAGGAGAATTCCGGCAGTGCAGGCAGGATTGCCCTGTCTCTGCAGGAACAGGGGATAGATTTCAAGTATCATAAAGTTGAGAAGAGTGTGGGAGAGGAAGCCCTTGTTGAAAAAATAGAGGTTCCTGAAAGATTGGCACTGGATGAAGAATTTAACCTTGTGGTTACCATAAACAGTACAGCCGTTCAAAAAGCAAAACTAAGCCTGGTCAGTGAAAGAACGAAACTTTCCGAACAGACAGTCCAGCTGCAAGAGGGCTTAAACAAGTTTGTTTTCAGGGATAAGGCTGTCACCGGCGGTTTTAAAAGTTATAATGTACTCATTGAACCTGAAAAGGACAGTCAGCCCAAAAATAATGAAGCTTCATGTTATACAAATATAGTAGCCAAACCCAGAATTCTTGTAATTGAAGACAACAAGGGTGAGTCGGAGGAACTTGTAAAAATGCTCAAGGCATCTTCGGCTGATTTTACAGTGGTAAATGCAAAAGCAGCGCCGGGAAACATACAGGATATGAATATCTACAAGTCAATCATAACCTGTAATGTGCAAATAGACAGCTTGAATGAAGGCTTCAGGAATTCCATCGAAAGTTATGTAAAGGACTTCGGAGGCGGCTTCATTGCCACAGGCGGGGATAATTCCTTCGCTCTGGGAGGTTATTCAAAGACGCCGCTGGAAAAGGTTTTGCCTGTTTATATGGATATGAGGGGTAAAAAAGAAGCTCCCAAAATGGCAATGCTGCTAATCATCGATAAATCGGGAAGCATGACCGAGGGTGTGGCAGGTATCAGCAAGGTGGATATGGCAAAGGAAGGTGCCATAAGAAGCCTGGATTCCTTAAGGGCAGGAAAGGATGAAATTGGTGTATTGTCTTTGGACGGTGCATACAGCTGGGTTGTAAAAAGACAGGTAATTAATGATCCCAAGGCAATTGAAGAGGATATCGGCTCCATACGTGCCGACGGCGGGACAAGTATTATACCATCTTTGGAAGCTGCTTATAACTCACTTAAGGAAAGCGACGCAAAAATAAAGCACATCATATTGCTGACCGACGGGCTTGCAGAAAGAACAGGATATGATACTTTACTGAGGAATATAAACAAGGAGAACATAACTGTTTCCACAGTGGCAGTAGGGCAGGATTCGGACAAACAGCTGCTTTCCATGATCTCCAATACGTGTAACGGAAGGTTTTATATAACAGATGCCTATACAAATATACCTTCCATTTTCACAAAAGAGACCTTTATGGCAGCCAGAACCTATTTAAACAACAGGGAGTTTACTCCTGTCATAAATTATGAGCATTCGGTGCTTAAGGGCGTTGCGGAAGGGGGCTTGCCTTCGCTGCTTGGATATGTGGGGGCATCTCAAAAGGAAACGGCAAGGGTTGTTTTAAGAAGTGATGAGGACGATCCTATTCTGACTGTATGGCAGTACGGACTTGGTAAGGCTGCAGCCTGGAATTCCGATGTTTCCGGTAAATGGAATGCGAATTATATACCCTGGAACAAAAATCTCAAACTCTGGCAGAATATTATTAATTTTACAGTGGAGAACTATGATAATGAAAACGCATCACTTGAAATAACTCAACAGGGCTCAAAAGCAGCAGTCAATTTAAAAAATAAAAATATTGAAAATGAGTTGAGCTCTGTCGCAACTATAATTTCTCCCTCGGGTGAATCCTTTGAAACTCCGCTGAACCCTGTTGCTCCGGGGCAATACTCAGGTACTTTTGATATAAAGGAAGATGGTGTTTATATGGTAAGCGGGAAACAGGAACTGAACGGTGAACTGGTGAATGCTGTAAAGCAGGGCTATGCTGTTCAGTATTCTCCGGAATATAAAATCAACAACAGTGATAACCTTGAAAAACTCGTTACGGGGGTGGGGGGAAAGATGATTACCGAACCCAAAGAAGTTTATACCGGTGACCTGGAGTATAAAAGAGGTCAGAGGGAGCTGACTGCATATTTGATATCATTGTTCCTCATATTGTTCATGTTGGATATTGCACTGAGAAGGTTAAACCTCAATAAAAATAAATTGCACCTTGCGTTTGAAACGGCAGGCGGTAAAATAAGAGCAATAGTACGAAAACCAATGAAAACCGGCAATATGGTACATACCGCCAACGTTAAGACGGATGATAATATAAGGCCCAAAAATATGAACAGTGATCAAGCCGGTTCAAACAAATCAGGTACTGACGAAAGTTATGGGAATATTGACCTCTATACCGACATTGAGCAGGAGGCAGTACCAAAGGAGAAGCCGGATAAGGAGGGTTCACAGGCAAAGGAATCCAATACCCTCGATACTTCTCAGCTGCTAAAGAGAAAAAAATTCAAGTAAATTTCCGGGTTAACATGATTTACAGCCAATGGGCGCATTGACAGACTAAATTTATCTATTCCGTACCGGCTCCTGACTTGAGTCTGTCAATGACAAACCTGCAAATTAACGGCAATATCCAGAAGATGGGAAAGGAATAAATATGATGCCAGATGATTGGTTTGTAAAAGGTGAGCAGCATAAATACCGGCTCCATTACAAAAGAAGAAAATGCTGCCAGAAGACCGTTAACAAGGAAGAAGGATTTCCAGCTCCTGCAATATTGATATACCAGCATAAACGAAACAGGTATGACAACAAAATCATGGATTTCCGAGAATTCCAGAGGTAAAACTCTATAGGGATATTCCCAGAATACCATATAAGTCCCTGCTATATCCAGAAGCGTTGAGATCAGGGATATTAAAAATCCAAATGCTATTATTTCAAGCCCTCTTTTTCTGTCCAGCAGTTTCCAGATTATTAATAAGAATATCAAAATAATAGTTATTTTAAGAAACCATCTCCAGGTCAGGAATTCATAGTCCAACCAATTCTTTAACGATGCCTGGAAAAGTTCTTTTTTTATATCAGCCATAGTATTGGTCATGAGTCACCTCAAAATAAGTATTTGTATTTTTCATAATTTTATTTAAGGTTTGATTATTTTACATAATTGACTTGAAACTTGTTATAAATAGGGTAAAATTATTATAAAAGGTAAAATCAGGAATAATATTATTTTGACAGCATAACGCAAGTTATATCCAGATGTAACAAAAAGAACTTTACGGGCTTATAAAGGCATGACAAGGTTTACATTATGGAGAGGTGAGACAGGTGTATAAAGTATTTCTTGTA
>JAEVZU010000111.1 GCA_023392075.1 Bacillota bacterium
TATTCGGACTGATAAACATTGTTGATTTAAGTGTTATTGTTTTGATTCTTCTGATCGGAGCAGTAGTGTTTTTAAAAGTCACGGGCTCTGATGTGGGACCCATTACAAGCGATGAAAGCCAGCAGACCTTAACAGTTACATTTAGAGCCGCGGTCCGCAATGATGAGCAGCTGAAGGCCGTTAAGGAAAAGGATCAGCTTATCTCCCTGCTTAAGCCGGTGGATGCCTATATCACATCAGTAGAATTCAAACCTCTTGAGGTCCCCATAAATACAGCTGACGGAAAAGCGGTATATTCCGTTGACCCTAAGAGAAAAGAGCTGGTTGCCAAGTTTACAATGAAAACCGCCAGAGGCAACGGAATAATAAAGCTTGAGTCTCAGGAAATCTCAGTAGGAAAGGCCTTTACATTAAAGACCCGTACCTTTGAATCGCTTGGAACCGTAGAAGCTATTGAGTTCAATTAAGGAGGTCATATTGTGTGGAAATATGTCTCAAACAGTCTGTTTTGCAGATTTCTCATATTTGTTTATGAAGTGGTAAGCAATGCATACAGAAACAGCATTCTGAATAGATGTGTAGACACTGTGGCAGCCTGGAATCAACGCAGTTTATTGTACAGAGCCAAACAAAATTATATATCTTCAACCCCGAAATATTCCTTTTCAGTTACATACAGGATATTGTCCTTTTTCGGAAAAATTCTGGACAGGTTTGCAGCACATGTAAATCATGTTTATACTAAAGCTTTTAAGAAAAGTCTTCTCAATAAAGCTTATATAGGCTTGTTGCAGCTTGGGAAAAAAATCTTCGGAAAATGGAGAGGTCTGGCCTGCTTTATTATCCTGGCAGCAGTTTTGGGAGTCTCGGCCCATGTGCTGCCCAAGCTTGCAGTTATAGGTTTAATTGGCATTCTGGGGCTGGTATTCATTCTCAGAAATTTTGAAAGAGCAGCTTATCTTGTAGCTATTTATCCCATATTATATTTTGTGGCAGGTATATCAAATATAAGTTTTATGGTTTCACTCTGGGATGAGCTATTGATCATTTTCTGTGTAGGCATTTGGTTTTTCAGGTGGGTAGCCGACCGGAAGGATTTCAATTTTGCCTGGACGCCTGTTGACTTTTCACTGATAATATTCTTCGTAGTCTGCATAGCATTATTTGTTATAGGCTCTCTTAACAAACTCGGCTTTGACACTCTTGGCTTTGACGGACTCAGAGCAGTTATTGAGTACATGTTCTTCTTTTTCATTGTAGTCAAGCTGCTGAGGTCGGAGGACGGTGCCAAAAATGTTTTAAAACTGATGATTATGACTGGTGTTGTTATGTCACTGCACGGTATATACCAGTATATTACCAAGGTTGATACACCTGCCTATTGGACCGATAAGGTGGAAGTCTCCTCCGGCCCAAGAGTCTTTTCCTTCGTAGGTAGTCCCAATGTGCTGGGATGTCTTTTGGCATTGGTGATACCGCTGGCAATATCCCTGATATTCAGTGAGAAGGACTGGATACAGAAGGTTTTATACACTATAGCCAGCGGCTTGATGGGTGTTTGCATTCTGCTAACAGGTTCCCGTTCCTCGTGGATAGCTTTGGGATGTGCTCTCATAATCTATGCCATATTGAGCAGGAAATATTATTTGATAATCGGTTTGTTTGTTGTTGCACTACTTGCGTACACCATGGTTTCATCGGTACGGTCCAGGATTGATTATATGCTTGATCCAGCTTATATCGTCAGCAGTTTTACCGGCGGAAGGTTTGCAAGATGGCCCAAAGCACTTGAGGAGTTTTACATCAACCTGCTTTTCGGTAAGGGCTTCGGCCAGTTCGGCGGTTCGGTCGCTACCATAAACAAAGTTAAGGGAGCATTTTATGTAGATAACTACTATATTAAAGCTGCCGTTGAAATGGGAATTTTCGGACTTGTTACATTTTTAGCCGCCCTTTACAAAGGAGTTGTCTGGTCCTTAAGAGCCTCTTACAAAGTGGAGGACAGAGTTTCGAAGGGTTTGATACAAAGCGGTTTCGGCGCCATGGTTGGTATTCTTGTTACCAACGTAGTTCTTAACAACTTTGATGCACCGTCGGTTACAACCTATTTCTGGACTATAGCCGCAGTATGTGTTTTTCTGGGATTTGTAAGAAAAGGTCCCAATAATGTTTTGACAAACATATCTAATAAGTAAAAAATAAATATCAATTACCATCAAAACCCTGTTCCTGTAAACGGAACAGGGTTTTGATTTTGCAATCAATCTGTGCTATCCTAAAAAGAGCCTCTTGGGTCGCAAGAAAACTTTATAAACATAATGTATAAAGAACTCAAGCCGCTTTATTACTTGTTTTATGCTGCATGGCAGCAGAATGGAGCCTTTATGGAAAGAGAAAGTATATACAAACATTACGAGCCGGCTGTGACAGCTCCGGATATAAATCATTCCGAAGCTTACTGGTTTGCTTTTTATTCAAATAAATTGCTGGTTAAAAAAGATGATGGAAGTTATACCCTCCCTTACGTCAGGGATTTATATCAGCTTAACACCCAGACAGTCAGGACCCAGTACCTGGGTTTATTCCAGGGGAAGCCCTGTTATTCCGCAGAGCTCATGTCGGAGGAACCAGTCCCTGCCGGGATGGAATTTATAGAATTACGGGCACTTTATGATTTTATTGCTGAAGACTTGTTTTTACTGGCAGGGAAAGCCTATCAGATAGTATCCTGGGATCAGACCCATCAATTCTGCGGCAGATGCGGCTCCGCTACCGATGACCTTTCCGGCGAAAGAGCCAAAATTTGTCCAAAATGCGGTTTTATCAGCTACCCCAGAATATGTCCTGCCGTAATTACTGCTATTCTGAAGGGAGATCAATTGCTGCTGGCACATGCCAGGAACTTTAAAGAAGGTATGTATTCATTGATCGCAGGCTTTGTAGAGGCCGGTGAAACTCTGGAAGAGGCGGTCCGGAGAGAAATCCATGAGGAAGTAGGTATCAGCGTAAAAAATATCCGGTATTGGAGCAGCCAGCCATGGCCCTTCCCAAATTCCATGATGCTGGGTTTTACCGCTGAGTATGACAGCGGAGATATAAAGGTTGACGGTGTTGAGATAACAGATGCAAACTGGTATGGTATCGATAATCTTCCGGGACTTCCATCTGAGGTGAGCATTGCCAGAAAGATCATAGATTGGTGGATGGAACAGAACAGGTAAAAAAAGAATGGGCTGTTTCAGCAACCCATTCTTTTTTTACAGATATGTAAACCCGGAAGAACTGTAATTACTGCTCATTTATAGTTCTTCCGGGATTGTTTTATTGTATTTCTATTGTGTTATTTGTCTTTTTTTCTTCGCTCTTTGGGAGAACTATTGAGAGGATACCGTTTTCATATTTTGCAGATACTGCGTCCTGCTTAACGTTCTGTACATAAAAGCTTCTGCTGCTGGAACCATATCTTCTTTCCCTTCGGATATAATTATTTCTCTCCTCTTTGGTTTCCTCAGACCTTTCCACTGAAATTGTAAGTCGGTCATCTCTTAAGTCCAGTTTTATATCTTCCTTGTTTGCACCGGGAATTTCGGCCTCAACAATGTATTCCCTGTCATTTTCCTTAACATCGGCTTTTATTGAATGTCCTGCAAATCCTAATGCAGTATCATTAAAGAAATCGCTGAAAATACTGTCTACGTCAAACAGACTTCCTCTTTCCTGAATTTTGTTGTTTCTGAATGGAACTATTCCAAACATATAAACACCTCCATAAAATATGTTTTTATAATTTTAGTTTTGATTTTGACTTTCTTTGACCTTATGTCTATATTTTAATTTATACTCTTTGACTTTTCAAAACTGATTTTGACTTTCTTTGACCTATGTCCAGGACGTTTATTTAATTATTTAGTTTTATCTCCAGATATCTTAAACTTTCTTGTATTTTCTTACTTTTCTATTTTTTATCCCCAGCAGTTGAAGCAGCTCTCTCCAATCTATTGCACCTGCCAATGCCATAAGGAAAAGTGCTATTACAATATATGCACCAACTGCAAAAAGAGTTTGCCATACAACAGGAAGTTTAAGAAAATTGAAAAAACTGTATATATAACTGCTGAATAAAAATAAAAGCACTGTGACAAGGGCCGGCCTCACAACCCAATGCCTTAAATCAAGAGCCATTCCCGTACAACGCATTATAGTTATGAAATTAAGAATGCATACGATTAAAGCACTGATTATCACTCCCAGTATATATGCCGGTATGCCATACTGTGGAATAAGAAAATACACGCATAGTATTCTTATTGCCGATCCCACTATTGAGTTTATGAGATAAAGTCCCTGTTTTCCAAGTCCGTTCATGATGCCGGTAAGTATTTGTGAAAGGTATATAAAAATGCAGGTAAACGATAATAGAAACAGGTTATATCCCACATTCTGTCCGGGATAAATCATATTGGCTATTTTGTCGGGATAACATGCAAACAGGGCCATAAAAACGAAACCCAGCACCATGGTTATCTGGATGGATTTTGAAATCCTGTAATTGGCCCTGCCATAGTTATTTAATGATATAGCCTCTGAAATTGCAGGTACCAGCGTTGTAGCAAGGGAAGTTGTTACCAGTGCGGGAAACATGATGAGAGGCAAAGCCATGCCTGTAAGCTTTCCGTATTCTTCCATACTTTGAATATGATTGAGCCCTCCCGCCAGTAATCTTTGGGGGATTAAAATCACTTCTGCGGCAGCCATCATTGAAATAATAAACCTGTTGAAGGAGATTGGTGCTGCGCAGGCCAAAATTGATGTAACCAGTTTCCTTTTCCGGATAATACCCTGTCTGGATTTGGGGGTAATATGAGAATACTTTTTGAATCTATAATATACCGCAAGTAAAAAGAGATTTGACATCTCCCCCACAGCCATGCCCACAGTTGCCAGGGCGCATGCGTATTCAAGTCCGGCCTCAAGAAACCTGGCGGCAAGTGCCATTATTATGCCTATCTTGACCAGCTGTTCAACGATCTGTGAAATTGCTGTAGGTGTAACCTCCTGAATTCCGTAGAAATAACCCTTGTATGCAGACGCAGCCGCAATAAGCGGTATGCAGGGTATCATCAAAAGAACCGAAGTATAGGTTCTCGCATCTTTTAATATAAAATTAACTATAAAATCAATATTAAAGTAAAGCAGTATGGATAAAATTGAACTGCCTGCCACTACTCCCGCAAGTCCAACTTTTGAGATTCGTTTTATATTGATGTAATTACCCTGTGCCGCCTGCTCTGCAATCATTTTTGAAACTGCAATTGAGACTCCTGATGTGAGTGTAAGAATTATTAAAGTGTAGACAGGTACTATCAGTTGATATAAACCCATTCCTTCGGCACCGATTAAATTTGAAAGGTAAATTCTGTATATAAATCCGATTATTCTGGTCACAAAACCCGCAGCCATTAATATTATTGCACCTGTTATAAACGTCTTTTTTGTCATAAGCACCTCCGAAAATATAGTACCTTGATTAATTTTATTGACCAAGTGAATCTTTTATGACTCTAGGTTTCCAGCAGTTTACCATAAATTACAGGTTGATACGCCCGATTTAGGCACTTATAATAAGCCCATCAGCTATTTTACGTAAACCAAATGTATTATGGCTGAAACACTGAATATTTAGTACAAGGTCCGCAGGCCTTGGTATTAAGGTCCTATAAGACGGCCGATAAACCGTTTATCAAAAAAGATATCCAGATAAGTAAAAAGCGCTGAAAAAATACGCGCTAAAAAATAACCCCGAAACATTTTTGTTTGATGTATAAATAATTGTACATTTCAGGGGCTTTCATTTTAGGGAGGTCAATATGAATAAAAAATTAATAGCAAGTGGTATAGCTCTGGCGCTGTGCTTGACAGCAATAGCACCGGTCTATAAGAGTTTGACCTATAACAGGGAAATTCTTGATCCGACCAAAATGCAGGAGGTTGGCACACAGGCTAATCAGGATTTTACAATATCAGAATCCGAAACAATGAAAGCTGAAGATTTGGCTATAAAATCAATTGAAGCAAACCCGGCTTCGGCTATAAAAGCCACAGCTGCCACAGCAGACACAGAAAAACCTGCTGAAGTCAAAAAGTCAGCCGTTACAGCAACACCACAAAAAACTGCTGCATCAGCAAAAAAATCAACTGCTGTTAAAAGCGCCACTATAAAGAAATCAACAACAAAAACAGCACAAAGAACGAAAACCTCCGTTTCGAGAGGTACAGCCACGAAAACTGCTTCAAGCTCCAAAGCAAGTGCTGTTATAGCCACAGCAAAAAACTATATGGGCGTACCTTATGTATGGGGCGGCGAATCCCCAAGCGGCTTTGACTGCTCAGGCTTTACGCAATATGTATTGAAAAAGAACGGTATCAGCATACCCAGAGTTACTGCAGATCAGTATGGCACCGGAGCAAGTGTGTCAAAAAGCAATTTAAGGGTCGGAGATCTGGTCTTTTTTACAACCTATAAAGCAGGACCGTCACATGTAGGCTTTTATATGGGAGGCGGCAATTTTATTCATGCAAGCTCATCAAAGGGAGTAACAATATCCAGTCTGGACAGTTCATATTATTCAGGCAGATATATCGGAGCAAGAAGAGTATTTTAACAGAAAACAGCAAATGATAAAAAGGTTGCAGAATTTACAGTTCTGCAACCTTTTTAAATATTATTGTGTTAAAATAATTATACATTAATGTCAATTTTTAATAATACCAAAACTTAATCTAAGCCGGAGGGTAAACACCATTTATGGATGTTAGCAAAATTATAGATAAATTAAGTAAAAAGCTTAGTCACAGGAGTCTGATATTTATAATTGTTTTTCTTTCACTGGCCATAATCGGTATTATTGGCGCATATCTTGCAGAAAAAGGAAATCTGAGCCCTTCCGGTTCATTATCAACAGCTGTTGAAACGGCTCCGGAAAAACCTCCCCTGGTAGTTATCGATCCCGGCCACGGCGGGTGGGATCCGGGAGCCATGGCCGGCAGTACCAATGAAAAGGATATAGTTCTGGACATTTCTCTTGAAATAGAGAGATTACTGGTAGAAAAAAATATTGACTATTACATGATAAGAACGGAGGATATCTATGTCAGCCTTGAAGACAGGGCCAGCATAGCAAATGAAAAAAGGGGCAGGCTGTTTATCAGCATCCATAACAATTCATTCACCGATTCCGTTCAGAGCGGAATCCTGACTGCGTACAATCCCTACTCTCCAAACGGAAAGGATATGGCCAAAATAATGCAGTCCAAGATAAAGGAATTAGGTATGAAAAACAGAGATATCATGCCTCGTCCCAACCTGTATGTTTTGCGGCATACCGAAATGCCCGCGCTGCTGCTCGAAATAGGATTCATGTCAAACAAAAAAGACCTGAAACTGTTAACCGCCGGTGATTTTCAAAAAAAATGTGCCAAACAGGTTGTTTCAGGTATTGAAGTTATACTTGACAAGTATATATATGATTCAAAGTCTACTGATGCAGAAGGAAATCCTGCAGGAGACTGATTATTTCTTCCCTGTCGTTCATCTTGAATATCTTTTGTTTTGTAACAGAAGCGTCTCTCATACCTTTTATATACCAGGCTATGTGAGATCTCATTTCAAGAATTCCGGTTCTTTCTCCCTTATGTTCTATCAGCATATTCATATGTCTTATGATAGTATCGATTTTTTCCCGGGCTGTGGGTCCGGCAATAAACACTCCTTCTTCAAGATACTTGTTTATCTGTTTGAAGATCCACGGATTACCCTGGGCACCTCTTCCCACCATTATTGCATCACAGCCTGTTTGTTCCAGCAGCCGTTCAGCCTCTTCTGGTCCGGTAACATCCCCGTTTCCGATAACAGGTATGGAAACCGCCCGTTTGACCTGTCTGATAATATCCCAGTCAGCCTTTCCGCTGTAATATTGTTCACGGGTCCTGCCATGAACAGTTACTGCACTTGCTCCGCAGGCCTCTGCTATTCTTGCTATTTCAACAGCATTTACGCTGCATTCATCCCAGCCCTTTCGGATCTTAACCGTAACAGGTTTGTTTGCAGCTCTGACAACAGCACTGACTATTTTTCCGACCTGTTCTGGTCTCTTCATTAAAGCACTGCCCTCTCCGTTCTTTGTTATTTTGGGAGCCGGACAGCCCATATTTATGTCAATGATACTTGCATCTGAAGCATTTAATTTTTCTGTGACTTCTGCCATGATATCCGGCTCGGAACCAAATATCTGAACCGCTCCCGGTTTCTCCCCGTCATCGAGCAGTGTCAGTTTTGTGCTTTTTTCATCCAGGTAATGCATACCCTTTGCACTGACCATTTCGGTATAGACCAATCCACAGCCCTGTTCCTTGCAGAGCACTCGAAAGGGCATATCCGTAACCCCTGCCATCGGTGCCAGAAAAACTCTGTTTTCCAATTCAACATTTCCTATTCTCAAAAGAAATCCTCCTTCAAAAATCAACATTCCTATTGTAACAGAATTTTCAGAAGCAAGTAAAGAGATCAATCAATAGTCCTCTGCATTGATTCTGCAAAAATTAGTTTTCGCAACATAATAGGAATTTAGACATATTATGTAAATATAGCTACAAGTCAATTACTATCGGATGAAAACCAGCTTGAAGCAATATTCACCTGGAAGTCGAAGGCTTTCAACCGTAATTGGCTTTGGTAAAGAATAACAGTAAACAAGTATATAAATCCAGTATGAAAGAAGGTATTCCAAATGCCAACGGTAACGGTCAATATACCCCAGACTACATTTGTTGCTTCCGGTGAGCCAAACACCAATTATTCATCTTATCCGCTTTTAAACATTGGTGCTGACCCCAGCTTTCTGAATTGCACAGGTCTGTTAAAAATTCCTCTGCCGCAGTTATCGGTATTGACAGTGGACAGTGCCCAACTGAACCTGGCAGTTATAATCAAATCCGGCACACACCCCAGCCCGATAATGATAAACAAAGTAACCTCCGACTATGATACAAATACTGTAACCTTTACAAACCAGCCATCTTTTGTTTCTTCACAATATCAGTACAATGTCGGTACATCTGATTTATACACTACAATACACATTGACATAACAGGACTTATAAATGAGTGGCTGAGCGGATCACAAAATTTTGGCATTGCTCTGACAAATTCCGATGGCATCACAGAAGTCCAATTTGCCACAAATAATATTGGATATGAACCCTATTTCCCCACATTAACCATCACCTACACCGAATCACCCGTTATCACTACAGGATTGAATTTCAGCTACGCACAGCTGGCCCATATTATTGAACAGCTTATTATATATTATCCGGCCAGCACTATAACTGTTTTCACAAGAGGTCTGGTAGCATCTTCGGTAACAGGTACCCCCTATCAGCTTTACAAAGCATCTGCCGGAACATATGGAGCAGTGTTTATTCTTATGGACGCAGGACAGCAGGAGGCCATTCCTCTTAACGCCATAACTGCTATTTATACCGGAGACGGAACGGTTTATAATCCCTCAATAACCTATCTTCCACCTCCGCAGGAATTCCTGCCCGGCTTTGATACAAATCTGGTAACTGCATATTATGAATACCTTCCACTAGCTCAGGAGGTTACCATGTATGCCGGATCAAATATCACCGCTTCCGGATCCATATATAAAAATGAATATGGGATCATTGTATTATCAGATGCTGCCGGAAATACTCCCATATTCATACCTGTTAATAATATCAATGTAGCACTCCCTGTTCTGCAATCCGGTAATTTGCAGCAGACCACTGAATCAAAGGTTTCGGTGGAGTGGGGAAAACAGTCCGGCGGACTGGTCTAAAGTAAGTGATAAACCGCTCCCGGGTTCGATTCTCCAATACAAAACAAAAACAGACTTTGAAAAACAAAGTCTGTTTATTGGCGTCCCGGACAGGAATCGAACCCGTATCAGTGGAACCGGAATCCACCGTCCTATCCATTAGACTACCGAGACATTTTTTATTTACTGATATATTATAGACTATTCTTAAGCACATTACAACCACAAAGTATCTAAATAGGTTTATTTCAAATGTGCGTTTCATCAAAAAATCCCTTCGTGGACTTTTCCACAGAGGGATTCCGGTTACATTTATGTGCGGACCCGTATCAGGCAGATTTAATTACAGCCTGGTAATGACCTGTGCAAATAAAAGCCCCAAGGCTTCGCTCAGCAGCGCGTTCCACAGGAAGACCAGCATAAACACAAGACTTCTTGCACCGGTAGGAAGTTTGAATAATACGCATAATCCCCGTGTAATGGCCCCGTTAAACCAGAAGTATGCCAGAATATCCAATACCGCAGTAATATATAACAATGTTATGGACTTATAATCATTACCCATGTGCAAGGTGTAATACCCTAACAGGTTTATGGGAGTAACAATGATATTTACGACTATGTATACTTTCATGACCTTTGTCAGCAAACTTGAGTATGACATTCCCATAGCCATCGAATTGCTGTCGCTCCTCTTTTTGAAATGCTTTATAATATCAAAAACAGGATAGGAAAAGCAAATTACATCTACAAGGCCAATTACCAAAGCAGCTAAAAAAAGTAATGCACCGGTTTTAATATTAAAGACAACACCGGTTTTATCAGGGGCATTAAAGTTAATACCCAGCACTCCCAGACCAACATCGCGTATGCCTACCAGAGCAATGCCTATGTATAGCCACATATTCTTATCGGTCAATTTTGAATAAAAGTCTTTTTGCAGCAGAAAAAAATCTATTATTTTAGAGGTTTTAAATTTCATCATTTGCTCCTTAACACAAAATGAATTTACTTATAATAATATATCTATTTAGTGAAGGAAAATCAATAGAGCAAACCTTATAAAAACAACTTTATTAAAATAAAAATTACCGCTGCTATACTTCCGAACAAAGCCGAATTAATTAAAAGGTTTTTCATGACCCTGGAATTGGATTTTAACTGCTCCTTCCTTTTTGGGGGATTAAATTTACCCTTGTTATCCTTGACGTAATTATTAATAATTGATTCTGCCTCCTTCAGAATAAAATCACTTTTTACCTCAGGATTTTTGGCGGAGGCCACTTTGCCGCCCGCTTCTCTTTCAAGCTCCTTATCTTCCTTTAGCACCAGAATGGCCTCCTCAAATAAATTTGAATGAATATCTTTGATAATTATAACTTTCTTAGATTTTCCATAAAACATAGTATCCTCCAAAGAACTCTGATTATGGGTAGTTTGTGGAATTTTAGCATTTTTATGCATTGCCCGGATATTATATCAAACTTATTTGGACCTCCATATTTTGGATACCAGAACCAGCATATCGTCAACAGGCTCATTATTTTCACAGCGGCTTATGGCTTCATCCATCAGGTCATCCGCCATTTTTTGAGGATTTCTGGTATCCATGCTCTGTAAAATGTTTTGAACCTCCTTTACACTATCCTGGCAGTTCTTGAAGGAATCAATTATTCCATCGGATAACATTATTAAAAAATCCCCGTTGCCAACTTTTTTATGTATCATCTCCACTTCAACCTCACTTAAAATACCTGCCGGAAGAGAAGCGGCACGTATGGTTTCAACATAGTCCTCCCTCTTTATGAAAGTAGGTGCCGCACCCACCTTGCAGAATTCAACCTCCCCTTCATACAGGTCTATAACCGATATGTCTATTGTTGCAAAGGAATCGTCGGTGGCTCTTAAAACCAGTATTGAATTGATCAGCTTAACAGTTGTATCCTTGTCAAAACCTGATTCCATAAACTGTTCTATGAGGTTTACAGTAGCCTTGCTCTGCATACAGGCTTTATGTCCCGTGCCCATGCCGTCACTCAGCGCCGCTATGTATTTGCCGTCACCTGTATTTAAAAAAGTGTAATTATCTCCTGAAACATATTTTTCATTCTTTGACATCCGCGCCACACCGGTTATAACCTTATAGGTTTCTTCTTCCACCAGCTTAATGGTACAGGTATTTGTTTTTGAATTAAGGGCGCAATCACTTCCATCCTTGATCATTTTTCGCCCTACAACCTCAGTAACGGTTTTTTCAACACAACCTATGCAGCTTCTCTTTCCTCCGCAGCCTTTGTATGACAGGGTCATTTCATACTTGCCGAATTTGTTTTCATATACTACGGCATCTGCATTTTTTATACCGGCCTTTGTCAATTCCAGTACGACTTGATTCTCCATATCATCTTTAAAACAGATATCCGTATTTAATTCGTTTGCCAGGTTGGAAATTATTGTAGACATGCTTTTAAGCTGCTGAGATACCAGACCTCTGCTTTCTCCGATTTTACTCCGCCATACCATGTCGACCTTGAAAAGCTCAAAAACATTATTTACTGCCAATACAAACTCATCAACTCTCTCGCATCTCTCAATAAAATATTGAGGAATGTCATTCTGTTCTATCCAGCCTTTTCCGTCGAGCTTTTCAACTATTTTGAACATAATCTGATACGTGTTGCAGAAGTTATGCTCCCAGCAATGGACACACAGGCTGCAGTCCTTGCAAACCTTGTCGGCTACCCTGTCAAATATGGCAGTGATATCATGTTTTTCTGTTACTGCCTTGGTCTCGGAAATTTCATCAAAGGTTCTGGACATTTCAGAAAATGCCTTGGAAAACTTGTTCAATTTCTCAACGGTTATTTCCTTGATTCTTGTGCTGTAGCCTTTTTTATCTCCTCTTGCAATCAGACTTTTATCAAATTTTGTTACAACCGCATCCATGACTTTTTCCGGTATGAGCATAAATATAACAATTGAAACAATAATCTCATACAGAAATAAAAGGACCTCAGTAGACCCGTTAGTGTAAAAGGTAAGGAGTGCATTACCCATTAAAACACCCACACATGAGCCGATTTTCCCCATATTTCTTAAAATTCCTGCAAGTAATCCACAAAATGCATATGAAGCTATGATAATTGGGGAAGAATTGGATGAAATACTTATCACTGTCCCTACAATTACCCCTATGGCTGCTCCGTTTCCAGCACCTGTCTTAAAACTGAAAACCAGGATTATTATGATGCACAAAATATTTTTGAGACTGACACCGAGTACATTCCATCCGCCAAGCCCTCCTACCGCCAATGCGCAGGCTATGGCGATGCTGAGGATTTCCTCGTTTGTCAGAGAATATCTTCTGGATGGATTCCCAAGGACCTCCAATACGTTTTTAAATACAAAAACCAGTGCAAAGATTATAAACCCGTTTATAATGGATTTCAAAACATCATACATTAAAAAACCCTGCAGGTATGTCAAAAGCATCTCAGGTATCAGAACACCTATAAAAGCAATTATTCCGATCCTTAAATGCGATCCGACGCTTTTTTTAAAGGGAATGTTAATGGCATTAAACAGCAGCATGGCTACAACTGCAGTATACAGCTGAACAGTAGCCCCCGATGTCAGCATTCCCGCAAATATTGCGATGGATATCATTACCCTGTTTATATTGAGACCCAAAGTTGCAGCGTAAAGGGCGATTCCAAACGGCATCAAACCTCCCAGCAGTGATATTCTGCCCAACAAAAAAGCAGCAGGTATAATAATAAGATTTGTTTTATTCAGATAATCCAGAATAGCTGCTGCCTTACCGGTTTTACCCTTTTGATGTGTTGCCGATCCATGTCCTCCAAGATTTTTATATGGAAGCGATTCTGTCTTCATCATATGTATGCCCCTGCCCAGCATTTCGCACAAAACTTAATGATAGAAATGGCATGGGCCCGGTACCTCCTTCAGTCATTTTTATATTTTCTTTCAACCTTGACCCCCTGTGTTTATCTTGAGTTGCAACTTCAGTATGTTTAGCATGCAGAATGATTATAATTCAGCACCCAGAAATTATTTGTCATTTTCTAGGAAGGATTTCAAGAGAATTTAGACAGATATCTGCAAAAAACCTTATGGGTTAAACATCAATTTAACTTTTTTAACCTTGATTTAATACAAAAGGCAAAGTAAGTTTACTTGTTTTTTGCTGTCTGTTGTCGAAAGTTTTTTATTTTGAAAAACCTGCAAACAGCCGGTATAATTACTTTCGCGAGGGGCGTTTACAGCCGGATAGCTCCCTGGCTCTTAAAATATCGCAGATTATCTAAACCCCTGAAAGCTTAAAAATCAAGCTTTGGGACAGGTTCACCCCTATATGGGGTTTGGAAAAATGGGGCAAATGAATTATAATAATTACAGAGCTCGAGTTCACAATTCAAATTTGAAAACACTTAATCAGGAAATGCATTTCTGGAAATTTTATAATCAAATGGAGGAAAAATATTATTTTAAATTACAATCCAAATCCTAGCCTCAACAGGCATCAATCAAAAAAAACCGGAGGTCAATTAATGAAAAAATTCTTACCTTTTATAATTTGTTTTGCACTTTTGTTATCCATCTCTTTTTCAGGTACCGTGTTTGCAGCAACTAATGAAACCGAACCCAATAATACCATGACCACTGCAAGTCCACTCAGGCCCGGAGATACTGTCAACGGTAAAATTTCAACCTCTTCCGATCTGGATTACTACATGGTACAGATAACATCAGCAAGCGGAAACAGAAATATTTCGCTCAGCACCATTCCAATCGGCTGTGATTATGATTTATTCCTTTATGATAATAGAGGAAATCTTATTAAGTCATCAACAGCTGGAAGCAATACAGATGAAAATATATCCAGTATCCTGGACATAGGCACTTATTATGTCTGCGTAAAGAGCTATTCCGGTTATTCCGCAAGCAGTGATTATACATTGTCAGTGAAAAGTTCAGGTTCTACCAACCCACCGACTACCCCTCCTGTTCATGGCGGAGATGCATATGAATTCAACGATACTCTTGAGCTTGCCTCGGATTTTTACGGCAGCCTGGA
>JAEVZU010000125.1 GCA_023392075.1 Bacillota bacterium
TGTACTCCATGCATATCCATCAATGCGGGCATCATATCCATAGCTGCAGTGAGTGCGCCAATCCGTTTTCCATTCATATCCGCCTGCGGGTGATAGATCATCAATGGGATATGACATATCCTGGCCACATCAGGATTCAGATAGTAGATATTTGCAACAGAGCCTAAATTTTAAAAACCTCCACAGCTTTTGAAAGCTCCGCCGCCAGACTATTCAAGTCATTTGCAAGAACCGCAAGGTTTTCTGAAGTTTCTGCCTGTTCTGTGGTGGTTGACGATACTTCCTGTGTAGCAGCAGCAGTTTCCTCAGATACGGCACATATATTTTCCATGGTGCCTAAAGCTTTTCCCTTTATGATATTAATATCCTTCACAGATTTACCTATACTGCAGACTTTGGAGGATAAGCTATCCATCGATACAAATATCCTCTTAAAAGCCGCATCGGTTTCATTCACTGCCTCCATCTGCTGCAGAATAATTTCACCGGCACTGCTTGCCTGTAACGCTGTTGACTCAACCTTATTTTGTATTGTATTTATTATATTTTTTATTGAAATTGATGAATTTTTTGATTGTTCCGCCAGCTTCCCGACTTCCCCGGCAACAACAGCAAAGCCCTTGCCGGCAGCACCGGCTCTTGCCGCCTCTATTGCTGCATTCAATGATAAAAGATTGGTTTGTTCTGCTATATTTACAATAATTTTTGTTACATTGATTATCTCTTTCATTTCGTTGTTGAGGCTGACAATATCAGATATTATGCTTTGCGTAGCATTATTAGTGTCCGCTGCTTTTCCATTCAGAAGCCTTACCGTTTCCAGGGCTCCTTCGCTAAGGTTTCTGGTTTTATTCACTACAGCTGATGCGTCCTCTATATCCTTCGTAACCCCATCTATTTCCTGCGAAAGCTTATTAAAAAAAGCAACACTTTCTGATATGTCACCTGCCTGTTCAGATGAACCTGCAGCTATTTGATTAACTGATGAAGAAATGGCTTGCGAGTAATAACTGGAGCTCTCGGCCGATGCAGCAATAACTTTGGAGCTTTCCATTACCGCTTGTACTGTTTTTCTGACTTTAGAGACAAGTGTTCCAATATTTTCAACCATTACATTAAAGTTATCTGTGACCTCTCCAATTTCATCCCTGCCAATACCTTCAACCTTTACTGACAAATTTCCGTCCTTGGCCAAATTCATTACATTGGTCATCATTCGTAACGGATGGGATATGCTCTTTGTTATAAGTACAGACAGGACAACAGCAATCAGAATACATATAATAGTAATAAGTAATATGTTCAAAAATATTTTATTGGAATCCGCTGCTATATGTGATTCTGGAACCGAACTTACTATATACCAGTCAGTTCCCTTGACTTTTGAAGCTGTAACAAGCTCATTTCCGAGGCTGTCATCCCAATCTTCAAAACCCTTTTCAAGCCGTTTTACTACTTCCGAATTTTCATATACATTACCTGTTTTCTTTAAGTCTTGACTGCAAATAACTCTTCCTTCTTTATTGACGATGCTTAATTGTGTTTTTTCTCCCAGATTAATTTTCTCAAAAATGGACAGGAAATGTTCCGGACTCAAAATAAGTATCATAGTACCAAGGTCATTACCTCCGCTTATCCCTTTTATCGCTCTGGAAAAACCTATACCCTTCCTCCCATCCTCAGACAGAGTAACCAAGCAGCTAAACAAGGAACCATTTGAAGCTTTAGCCCCCTGGACCAATTGTTGGTATACAGCTTCCTTATTTATGGAATTGTAGTCCAGAGTGGAGTTTAGTTCTTTTTCGCCCGGCATTAAATATGCTTGAAAAAGTATTTTATCATATACCATAAGTCTTGAATTAATAAGGCTGCTTGCATTATTGGCAAAATCAAATCTGGCAGCTTCATCCATGCCGGCATAACCGGGGATATTATTTTGTAATAAATCTAACGAAAATATTTCTCTGGTAGTGATTTCTATTTTAGATATTTCAACCTCACATATTTTAGCAAGTTGCTCCACAAGTACATTTGAATATGTCTTTATGTTGGTTTCAATAGCTCTCCTTGACTGATTGGTGGCTATAGTGCCAGTAATTAACAGAGGAACGATTGATAGTATCAGAAAGGATACTATCAATCGTTTGCTTATTTTTGTACCTCCAAAGAGCTTAACTGCTATAGAATTATGTATATTTGACTTATCAGCTTTACGCTTAAAATATCCAATAACTTTTCCAGGCATGTCATAAACACTTCCTTTACTCGACTATAAATTCGATTGCATAAACCGAATGTGCTTTGAGTATTAACTGTTTACCCACAAACTTTCCTGCTTTTGAAATAATTTTATCCGGATTGAGAGCATCATTCAGATCCCTGTAATGATCTCCGGTCAACTCCCAAATCTTCGCATCTTCTTTAACTTTTACTCCTGTAAATTCCATTTCAACTTCCGCTTTTTCCAGACTTCTGTTAACTGCAAACAGTGTAAGAATGTTTCTCTCTTTGCTTAAACATGCTGCAGAATCTATTACCGGAAGATTAGTTAAATCCATATAGTCGCTATTAACCTTTACCGAATAGGTGTCACATTGGGTATTTGTATCAACTGCATAACCGATATTTCTGTCAGCATACATTTTAAGGATATAATAAGCCGGTGTTCCGTAGACAACCTGTCCATTCCCGCTCCAGCCCGGGATTTTACCCTTTGATTGGTCCGAGTAACTGTCTCCGACTCTGATACAGCCGCCCAGCCAGCCATTAACCAGATCAGAAAAATTAGTTATACTTACCATATCGCTTTTTCTTATAAACTCGTTCAAATTGGCAGCTATAGCCACAGCTGCTTCAAGTGTATGCTCATCAGGCAAACCTTTTCTAATGGTGTTTTGCAGGTACATTGTGTTATACTCTGTGATAGCATACCTGATGTGGCTGTATTTTGGATTACTATTTATAATTTCAGTAGTAGAATCCAGTATCTTCCTTGTCACTTCCGGGAAGGATACTATGGCTCTGAATTTTTCTTCATCACTCAAATTTTTATCCATATCAAGCCGTGTGTAACTGTGATATATATGTACAGCCAATATGTCAATATACTCACCGGCTTTTTCAAGCAGAATCCTGTTCCATTCAGGTACAGTATCACCGCAGCCTATAAGTATAATATCAGTGTCGGCCTGTTTCATTTCCCTGCAGAACTCAACGCACCTTTTTGCGTATTCTCCTGCAGTGCAATGTCCGACCTGCCATTCCCCGAATATCTCATTTCCTACCTGCCAGTATTTAACACCGTAAGGCTCCTTATTTCCGTTTTGTGCTCTCAAAGCCCCCATTGGGGTGTCTATGCTTCCATTGCAGTATTCTATCCATTGCGCTGCCTCTTCCGGAGTACCCGATCCGGCATTTACGCATATCATAGGTTCTACATCCAATTCCCTGCACAATCTTAAAAACTCATCTGTTCCAAAATACTTGTTGGACATTCCACCCCATGCTTCATTATACATATTGGGGCGCAGGTAAATGGGACCAACTCCATATTTCCAGTGATAAGCACTGATTACATTGCCGCCGAAGCGAAGCATACGCGGATTTAGTTCTTTTATATATTTGAACACTTCATTTTTAACATAACAGACATGGTCGGAGGGCAGCATTGAAACATGGTCGATCCATAACATACCGGTTGAAACCGAATCACGCCATGGATATTGCTCAGAATTTACACCAAGCCTGAATTCCGCATTTTTGCAATCTCTTGGTAAGGTCAGGCGGCAATTGTACTCCTTCCAGTCATGGCTCACAAGCTCAATTGCCGTACCTGCAAGCTTTTCATTGCTGTCATTATCAAAAATTTCCAAGTCCAGACAGTTTATATCCGGTGAGGATCTTGCATAAATTACGATATGGTACTCAACTCCGCCCCTTACGCAGAGCTTTTGTGCTATACCGGAGTATGCGCGGTCATCACTTATCATGCTTATTTTTTGACTGTGACCGGAATGAAGATAAGCTGCAGGCTCAAGAGCATATCCGGTATTTTTTCCGTTTGTTACAGGATACCAGCAGCCCGAAACACCTTTACAACAATTATCTTCTTCCTCAAAATCCATATCTTTCAGCTCGAATGCAAGCATGCCATCCATAAAATCACGTATGTCCTCTATAAAATGTGCAAATAAGTATGGACTTATTTCATATTTGCTTGCCTTATTGCAATCAATTTTTATTCTCATGTTTTTCGGCATTTGTATAATCCTCCTCTCAACCTTTTACACCGGTCATTGCAATACCCTCAACAATATGCTTCTGCAGGAAGAGGAATACAATCATTATAGGTGCAGCCAGCAAAGCACTTGCAGCCATTGTCAGGCCCTGCCCGGTAAGGTACTGGCTTTTGAACAGCGGAAGTCCTATGGGAATAGTTACATATTTAGGGTCGCTGATTGAAATAAACGGCCACAGGAAGTCATTCCAGGCAGCAAGAAATACAAATATTCCCAGAGATGCAAGTGCGGACTTTGACAGTGGAACAACAATTAAAACAATTGTCCTCAACCATCCACAGCCATCAAGCTTGGCTGCCTCAAACAAAGCTTCCGGTATTCCGTCAAAAAACTGTTTCAGTATTGACACACCCAGGGGTGCAGCCACAGACGGTACAATTATTGAGAAATATGTTCCTAAAAGATTTATATCCTTAAAAAGTACGAACAAAGGTATTAGCGTAGCCTCACGCGGAATCATCAAACCCGCCATTATAACAGCAAACCAAAAAGTTTTACCAATAAAGTTTATTCTTGAAAATGAGAATGCCGCCAGCGTACATAATACCAAAACGCTAACTGTTATAATTATTGATACCAGAGCACTGTTTAATACCCAGGCTACAACATCAGCCTGCGGGTGTTCCAGCACCATCTTGAAATTATCAAGAGTAAACGGTGCGGCAAACCAGTTTACAACCCTGGTCGTATCAACAGTATCTGGCTTGAATGCCACAACAACCATATATACAATTGGAATGAGCCAGATTATAGCTAACGCTATACCAATTATGTTTAATATTATTTTTAAGTAGTTTATTTTCATTCGGTCTCTCCTTCCTAATTGTTATTTTTACTCATTAATTTAAGCTGTACTGAAGACACTGCAATAATTATTACAAGAAGAATAAATGAAGCTGCCGAAGCTTTTCCAATAAAGAATTTTTGGAAGCCTTCTTCGTATATATATTGTATATAGCTCCTGCTGGCTCCTCCGGGTCCTCCTTCCGTGATCAGGAATACCTGTCCGAATAACTTAAAGGATGAAACCACCTGTAGGAAAATAACAAGAACATGAATATTCTTAAGAGATGGGATTACAATATGGAATATTGTCTGCAGCCAATTAGCTCCATCAATCTCAGCTGCTTCATATTGCTCCTGCGGTATATCCTGTAAACCTGCAATATATAAAATCATATAATATCCTGTATTCCACCAGAAAGTAATTAATATGATTGACGGCCAAACCATATTTACATCACTTATCCAAAAAATCTCCTGGCTTATGCCAACAGCGTGTAAGACTGCATTCATCAATCCAGTGTACGGCTGCATTATGTTCAGCCAGATTACCGCAGTAATTGATACTGCCAGCACATTCGGCAAAAAGAAAGTTGCTCTCAGAAAAGTTCTCCCAATAATAAACTTATAGTTTACAATAATTGCAAGAATAAATGCACCTACTACAAATATCGGAGTGGACGCTCCAACGTACATGAGTATGTGCCCCAATGCCTGCCAAAATATATCGTCTTTAAAAAGTTCAAGATAATTGTCAAGTCCTATAAAAACTTTATTTCCTGTAATATTCCATTGGTAGAAGCTTATTATAAAGCCCTGGATTAATGGATAAAAATTAAACAGAAGATAGAACAATAAAAAAGGTGCTAATATTAGATATCCCCACAAATTTTCGCTTAACTTTTTATGAGAGTTTCTTTTTAATGGTTTATTGTTCATTATGACAGTTTCTTTTACATTAAAATCACTCATGTAATTCTCCCCTTCAAAATTATCCACCTTAAAAATCATGCAGCCAAACAATTTATAGCTGCATGATTTTCAAAATAATAATTTGATTTGTTTGCTATGTTGATTAGTTCAATTTTGACATGTAATTATCCAGGTTTGTTCTAACATCTTTAATTGCCTGCTCAGGAGTGGACATTCCCAGGACTGCCTTCTGAATAGGACCATTTACCTCAGGTGCCTGATGGAGGTTTACATTAGGCACGATAGGCAATGGAATACCAATCTTCATTGTGTCAATGTAATTCTTGGGATATGTTAAAGCCTTGAATTCTTCAGATTCGGCTGAAGGTTCATATGCCGGCAGGTGACCTGCCTGCGACCATTTCCAGTTGTTTTCACCCCAGTACTTAACAAAAGCAAGTATTTCTTTTTCCTGAGCTTCTGTTCTGTCCTTTTTCACAGGAACAATGAAGGCCTGGTTTGTTGTAGCAAGTGCTTCTTTTTCAAATAATTGAGGGAATACTGTTACCCCGAAGTCATCTTTCAGTACTTCAGCCGCAGCACCAACGTTCCATGAGCCATCTATAAGGAAAGCACCCTTTCCGGCCTTAAACAGGTTAAATTCCGCAGGCGAAACAAGCTTCGGAGGAACATAGTTGTCGTACAGTTTCTTGTATGCTTTCAATGCTTCAAGAGCTTTGGTTTCATCAAAAGATACCTTTTTTGTTTCAGGGTTAATAAAATCCGTACCGCCCATCTGGAAATACAGTGTAACCCATTGGAGAACATGCTGTGCAGGTCCCATGTTTATCAAAAGTGGTGATACACCCGGGTTCTTGGCCTTTACACTATCCAGTGCTTTGGTAAAGTTATCATACCCTTTTTCCAAAACCAGGTTTCCATTTCCATCAAGAAGTCCGGTATCCTTTAATAAGGCTTTATTATACATAAGTACACGTACCAGATTATCCATTGGTGCAGCATAGATTTTACCGTCAACTTTTGCTGCTTCGATTACTGTCTGCGTGTATTTGTCAAACTGTATACCGGCATTATATTTGGTATTGAGTTCGTCCATTGGAAGAACATTTCCTTCCTTGGCCATTCCGGTAAGGAAGCCGCCAATATGAGTCATTGCAAAATCCGGACCTGTCCCAGCCATAATAGCAGTCTTTAGCTTTGTATAATACTGTGCATTATCCTGCTGCTGGAACTGAATTTTTACATTGGGATTTTTTTGATTGTACTCATCAAAAATCTTCTGTCCCATTGTTGCATCGCCGCCATTAAAAAGGTTCCAGAATATAACTTCTACAGGTTCAGACTTGGTCTCTGCCGCTTCTGTTTTACCAGCTACTGCTGAATTTGTAGCTTCTGCAGCGGGTTTTTCTGCGCTTCCGCAACCAACCAGCACACTGGCGGATAGCATTACCGCAAGAGCTGATGCTACGACTTTCCTTAGTCTTGAGTTCATTTTTTCCCATCCCTTCAATTTTCTGAAATTTTATACGTTTATCTAACGCTTGACTTTATTATAAATAGATTTGGGATGGGCATTATTTAAATAATTTGACAAAACAGTATACAAATTTGATATATTCATTGTACAGAATATACAAAATCACTTTTCCATTGTATCATAGGCTCTTTGGTATATTTGTTCCATTTCCTTTATTCCAAGCTTCTCAAGGGTATCACAGTAAATATCCCATTTGTCGAAACCGAACTCCCCCTTAATAAACTTCTCCCTTGACGCCTTAACAAACATATCTATATTAGCCTTTAATTCACTTAGCCTTTTTTCACTTTTTATATCCAATATGGGCCGGTTGGAAACCCTTTCTACTAGATAATCCTTAAGGGCGGCCTGGGCCATACGTGTATTTTCGGAGTCTACGCCTATTGAATTCTGCTCGTTGATCCAATGAGGGGCACCCATTCCAGGCCAGATGGTAAATTGTCCTACCGCATAAGACAAACCATTTTTATTATTTTTAATATTCTCAGTATAATCATAGGTGCCATCCGGCTTTTTAACATAGGTAACTCCCTCAACTCCCATACGGAAGAAAAGGGAACCTTCCTGACCATAAAAATAGTCAATCCATTTCATGGTAATCTGCGGATGCTTATTTAGGCTGGTAATTGCAAAGGTTCCCAAATCCCTTGCTATGGAGTATTGATTTTTAAGTTGATCTCCCAAAGGCCCCTTCCACGGAGCTATACCCATAAAGTCGTCGGAATACATTGAGAAAATGTCGTCGGTCTGATTATGGAATACTCCAATTTTATCGGGGTGGACCTTTGGAAGAAATACTTTATAGTTACTGCAAAAAATATCCTGATCCAATAACCCTTCACGATATAATTCCGAAAGGTATTGCAGAAGCATTCTATACCTTTCGCTGCTTAACCAGATTTCCACTCTCCCGTCAACTATGTTTAAATAATAACCCATCTGTATTTGCAAACCAAAAGCGCCTGCAAAATTATCCAAAATCTGCTGGATATCTCTTCCTGTCATTGGAATTTCATCCTGCTTGCCATTTCCGTTCATATCAGTATTCTTAAAAACCCTCAAGGTCTCTTTAAGTTCCTCCAGCGTCACAGGCACCTTTAATTTGGACTTTTGCAGCCATTTTTTATTAATCCAATGCTTTTCGCTTCTGGCAGTATCCAGAGTAACCACGGCAGGCAAGGCATAAATATGCCCATCGGTACTGTAGCTGCTGGCTTTCACCTCCGGGTATGTCTCAATCAGCTTATTAATATTTGGAGCATAGATATCTATTAAGGTTTCCATTGGGATCAGTGCGCCATTGGCACTGTATTCAGCAACATCCATTGGTTCAAGAAAACCTTTCAAAAAGGCATCGGGCAGATCATTGCTGGCCATCATGACGTTAATCCTGTCCCTGTAATAGTCTTCCGGAATAGCCTCAAACTCAACCTTGACATTTGTAAGCTTCTCATATTCCTTAAATACCAGCATATTGTTCCAATCACCGTGTACAGTACTCCTCCACCCTGCCATCTTTAGGGTCACCGGAGTCTTGGTTAAAGGAAATCCCAGGGAGCTCATTGCTGTTCTATCATCGTTTTGAAAGGAACTTACTTTTTGACTAGTGTTAACATTTTGAGAGGTCATGCTTTCCCTGCAGCCTGTATTTGAGACAATAATCAGCATGACAGTTAAAAATCCGGCAATACATTTTATTATATATTGATTTATCCGAAAACCCATTTTTTCCACTCCCGATTATGAATGTTGATAAATCAGCTCAGCTTTTCCCACGTTTCCTTAGGCTCCATATAACTTAATGGTGTTGTTCCCGAAAGTTCCTTAAACACCTTAAAGAAATAGCTGTAATTCTTGAAACCAACATCATGGCAAATCTTTTTTAAATTTTTTTCTCCATTTTCCAGACGCTTTTTGGCCATGTCAATCCTGAACTTGTTTAGATACTCAATAAAACTGTAATCTGTATCTTTTTTGAATAACCTGCTGAAATAAGCAGGACTTATTCCCACGTCCTCAGCCATCTTAACCATTGAAATATCCTTTTTATAGTTTAAACTGATATATTCTATTGCCTTTTTGGAATATTCGGAATAATTCCCCACATAACAATTTTTTGCCGATTCTTCAATCAAAGCCTTATATATACTCTTAATACGGACTTTTATAGCACCTGCATCCTTTTCACCTACCAGTGTATCAATATTTACATCGCAAGCTTCATATATTTTTCGGGTATCCAGACTATACTCGGATGAGATTTTTATAGCCGTAGTGATGAGCTCGTTCACAATTAACTGGAAGGAACTCCGGGTAATACCGCCATCTATAATTGATAAAAAGATCTTATCCAAAGTTTTGGATACCATTTCCGGATCCCCGCTTTCTATCCCTGTAAGCAATTCTTTCTCGTGTCTCAGTGATAATGAATGAAAGCTGTCTGTTGTAGCCTGTTCTGAAGAATTCGCACTTTTTTCCGGATGCTCCAAATATGACTTGGTTTTCAACGACCCCAACGCCTCCTTAAAACACTCGCTTATTTTTTCCGGAGAATTACTCTTTCTGCTAAACCCCCATAAAGCCTGTATATTGAGATACTTGTTCAGAGAAAAGGATATCCTGTTTGCCTTTTGGGTCAGGAGTCCATACAATGAGGCCTCACTGCAAAAGCTTTCAACTTGAAAAATAAATCCGAACCTGCCCTCGTCAAGATATATAACAAGTTTTTCTCCCTGCTCATCATTTGGTTGACTGCATAAATTTTTCATTGAGCGTATAAACTGTTCTCTTTCATTATCAGACATACCGCTGGTCCTGATGAAATAGTTTCCTATCTGCATAACAGCTATCACATAGCCCTTACGGCAAATCACATCAAGTGGCAGACCGATACTGCCGATTATTTCATTTGTATACTTACGGGTTTCAAAAAACAATTCCTTTATGTATTGCTCTGCTGCAATTTCCCTGATAACCTGTATTTTATTTTCTTCTGCTTTAAGTGCTGTCTTCTTGTGCTCTTCGCTTTGGATGACACTCTTTATTTGGTTAAGTATCTTTTCTAATTCAATCTCATCCAACCGGTCTTTTAAGATGTAGTCTATAGCCCCGTTTTTCAACGTTTCCCTTACGTATTGGTAATCATCATAGCCACTTAGTGCAAACATCCGTATATGAGAGTATTCTTTTGAAATCTTTTCAGATAAACTTACTCCGCCCATACAGGGCATACTTATATCAAAGATAACAACATCAGGTTTATATAACTCTATTTGATCCAGAGCTTCTATTCCGTTACCAGCTTCACCGCATACCTCAAACCCAAGTTTTTCCCATTCTAAAAGAGATCTGATATAATTTCTTACCAGTAGCTCGTCATCTACGATTAATACCTTATACATGCTCTCTCCTCCATTTATTACGTAACTATAGGAATGTTAACTTCCACACTTGTACACATTCCGGGTTGGCTATATACGTTAATACCATATTCTGTTCCAAAAAAAAGCTTTATTCTTTCACTGACATTATTTACTCCAATACCGCTGAATCTTGATTTTTCACTCCTACTGGAGTTAGTCATCAATTTCTCTATTGTTTCCCCGGACATTCCGATTCCGTTATCGATAACTTTAAATTTAATATGTTCATTTTCAATAAAGACCTTAATAGTAATAACCCCTTCTCGTCCTGACGGTTCTATGCCGTGAAAAATTGCATTTTCAACCAGGGGTTGGAGAATCATCTTAATAGTTTTATATTTAAGTACACCCTCCTGTACCTCAAATGAAGTCGAAAACCGGTCAGCATATTTATAACTCTGAATGGTCAGATAACTCTTTACATGCTCCAGTTCCTCTTCAATTGTGATAAAGCTGTCGGTTTTATCTATTGTAATCCTTAATAATCGGACAAGCGAAGTAGTTAATTCGCTGATATTCTTAACATTCTGAAGGTGTGCCAGATACTTAATGGTATTTAATGTATTACATAAGAAATGCGGATTTATCTGGGCCTGAAGAGCTTCAAGCTCGGCCTTTCTCTTCCCCTGCTCCTTAACCTTGATATCCTCCATAAGGTATTGGACCTTTTCCATCATATCTACAAAGATTTCACTGAGCTTCCCAATTTCATCCACTGAAGAAATTGACGGTTTTGCATCAATATTCCCCGAGCTGATTTCCTCCATGGTTTTCATCAGCTCTTTAATATTCTTGGTCAGCTTGCCTATGACCCGGGGTAAAACCTGTAATACTATGACTACAATTATAAGGAGGATTATTATCATACTGTTTCTGTAATGGTAGAAATCCTTTAACAGGAAGCTCTTTGGAACCAAAACCAAAGTAGTCCATTTGGAATAAGCCGATTTGCTTTCAGCAGAAATATATGTATTGCCCAGTAAAGAAATTTCCTTATTGGGCAACTGGTATTCAGATTTGTTCAGTAATTCCTCCAGGCTGTCTTCACTCATACTTTTCAGATTATCATTTTCAAGAGATCTGAATACCATCTCCTTTTCTTCGTTAAAAATAAATACTCCGCCCTCAGGAATACCGTTAAAATCATAGATATTATTCAGTACACTTATATCGATATCCGTTACAACAATTCCTTTTATCTCCCCATAGCGCATAATAGCACGACCTACCGAAAGTACATGGCTGTCCTCAGTGACGCCGTACTGTCCGACGCTCCTCTTTAATACAACACTTTGCCCTCTGGCTTCTAAAATTTTTTTAAACCATGTTTCATTTACAGTATTTTCCCTTACCTGCGGTGATCCGCCTCTAAAGATTTCCCCATTAGTTCCGATTACAGCAATCCCGGTAAAAACTTTCTCTTTGGTATTTACCACCGACGCAAGGAAACTATCAATAGTTTTAATTTCACTAAACCAGGTATAATCAGGAATGCTGGCTCTTTCCTTCAAAATGCTCATTCCTTTTGACTCATTGACTGAGATAATAGCATTAATTCTGTCAGCATCTCTTATAAGCATGTCCAGATTTTCATTAGCCTTGTTTATGCTGTCCTCAAGGTATTGGGACATTTTATCCTTTAAAATAGTATAAACACTCATATAACCAAAAACAGTTATAACCACAACAGTCAGCAACATAACTACGAAGCTTGCGGCTGTAAGTTTTACCCGGAGACTTTTTCTAAATGGTATTAATACTCTATTTAAAAACAATCCAATAAATTGTTTCATGCCATTCACCATCTAATATTCACATTATTGTTGTTATTATCTTGAAAATTTGGATATAGTACGATTTTTACAGTTACATATTATTATACAACATTACCATTTTTATTTCTATATATATTGTTGCTTATAATATACATTATCTTGCCATTACATCCTCAAAAGGACATCTTCAAAACCGGTCTTTCATTCAGAGAATGAGCAATGATGATTAAAAGACATCAAATAACAGTACAGCATATTTTATGCAGCGCAAAAAAGGGCTGCTCAGAAGTAATGTTCTGAGACAGCCCCGTAACCTAATTTACTAAACCAAGATGTGTTTACATAAAATCCTTATACACAATTATTTACACTGCCAGGTAGAAATTAAGATTTACTTGTTATAAAGCTTGTATATTACTGCTGCAGCTTCCGCTCTGGTCAACCAAGCTTTTGGATTAATCCTGTTTGCACTTCCGGCGATTATTCCGTCTTTCACCAATGCCGACACAGAATTTACAGCATAGCCTGATACCTGTGTTGTATCCTTATATCCAGCAAGGTCTGCTGCAGATCCTGCTGCAACAGGCTTTTCTGCAATTCTGAGAGCTTTTTCAACAAGTACCATCATATCCTGTCTTGAAATCTGTTCCGAAGGGTTGAATTTATTATCTCCCACTCCCTCTGTGATTCCAAGTGCCTTTGCCGTTCCAACTGCTTCGTAATAATAGCTTCCGGCTTTTACATCATCAAAGTTTTTGTCAACCTGCGTACTGAGTCCTAATACCTTTACGAGGAGCACTATGAAATCTGCTCTCTTGATATTTTGCCCAGGTGAATAGGTTGTTTCCGAAGTTCCGTAAATTATCCCCTTAGATGCCATAACCTCTATTGCATTCTTTGCCCATGTGTACCCTGCTATATCCTCGAAGCTCTTGTTTACATACACAACTGCATACTTGCCGAGGTGAGTTGTTGTAAACGTTACGGTTTCTGTTGCGGCATCATATCTTCCGCGGGGTACTGCAACTGCATTTCCGCTTCCGTCGATATACCAGATTGTGATATGTTCAGGGTTTACAAGTTCTTCAGCAGTTGGTTTATATGGAAGTGCTACAGTTACAGGTGCATTTTTATTACTCCATTCAATCGCTTTTCCGTCAACTTTTACATTTAGTTCAACTACAGGCCGGTTTCCGATTTCAGCTTTTACCGCAGCATGCATATTTCCTGTATCTGCCTGAGTAATTGATAAAGCTGCATTTTGGGCGCCGGAAGCAGCTGTTTTGCCAAGCATATTTGCCGGGACAGTTACTTTTCCGAGTTCCGTAACTATATCTATATGCCTATCTCCACTGCCGCTCAATACACTTGCAGGAACTGTTACTTCATAGGACTCTGCCCCCTCTACCTTCGGTATCTCAATTACTGCCGTTTTAGACGCTGCAAATTCCTTTTCCAGCTTTTCCTTGGATATTTCCAATGACGCCGTCTTTGTAGCATTATCCAAAACAGGCGCCGGTTCTGGTGTAGTTCCGGCTCCGTTGCTAACAGGAGTTGTAGTTCCGGCTGCCGGGTTTGAACCATTTTGGCTTCCGCCGTTGTTATTGCTGCTGCCGCTTGTAACTGTCACTGTACACTCAGCATATTTCGTTTTGTCTGCATTGCTGGTTGCTCTTACTACAGCTGTACCGGCCTTGACTGCTGCTACTAATCCTTCAGTCACTGTTACCGCGCCCTGCGGATTACTGCTTTGTACCGACCAGGTTACCGATTTATCCTTTGCATCAGCCGGATTTACTGTGGCTGTCAATTGCAAAGTACCGCCTGCAGTGAGGCTGGCCGCTGTTTTATCTAATGCTACTCCCGATACTCCGCTTGCCGGTTCTTCCGGTATAGTGCTGTAATCAGCTTTTGTACCGTTATAAAGTTCTGCAACCCCTTCGGCCAGCAATGGAACTGTATATGTATTCACCTGTCCGATATAGCCGTCAAAGTATCCTGCATCAGCACCAAAAGCATTTTCTGCCCCAGCTTTTCCCATTCCGATACCGGTATCAGTTTTGGTTTTTTCTATACAGTAAAGTTCCGGATCCCTCAGATCTGCATCTGCCCTTGTACCCCTGTTAATTATATCGAATTGTTTTGGCTGAAATCCTGTATTCAATTCAGCTTTTATAGTTCCATCAACATACAGCTGCAGTACTCCATCTGTATATTGTACTGTTACAAAATGCCACTTTTTTGTATCTTCAAAAGATGTCTCGGCTGTTTTAACAGCTCCTCCTTTAGACGCCGCTGCATAGAGCCTGCCGCCTTCAAGTCTGATTCCAAGACCGCCGGCGGTATCTCCTTCATTGTAAAGCAGCTGGGATTTCTGTGTATCATTTGCTTTAACCCACATGGAAACAGTTCTCATAAAGAAGCTGTCTGCTGCATTATTAAGTGTAATACCATCATCTGTTCCATCCAGCTGAACATAGCCTGACTTTAAAGCTGCATCTCCCTCAATAACAACATTTCTGTTATTCACAGTTTCATTAAAGGTAACCTTATTTTCTGTGTTGTAGTGATTGATGAGCTCCCATAAAGCTGCTTGATCTATTTCAGTTATTCCGCAGTGCCTTGCCCTGAAAGGAATTCTCAAGTCAGAGGATTCATCTGTCCAGGCTCCGGGATCAGCCGGATTTGCCGTAATTTTCAATCCGAATTTACCGGACCACCAGTAGTCATAAATAATATGCCACCTGTTTCCGACCGGGAATAAGGTTGACCCTTCTGTCTTTAATGGAGTTATGTACCCTGTCAGATTTTCATTATAATCATTTGAGGGATCAGTTCCAGGTTCGGTACCGCCCAGAGGTCCATTAACCGACCAGGTGTACCGGTTCCTCATCCCCCCTTGCGCATCCGGGGTCTCATCTTTAAAGAACATAAACCATACAGTGTTGTCAAGAGCCTGCGTTCCCTCCCCCTCCAACAATTCAACTAATTTTTTACCATTTATCATTGTATCTGCCGGTACTGCTGTTATACTTGCATCAATACTCTTAACACCAGGGGTAAACAACGGCTTGGCCTCTGAGAATGTCACCCAGTCCTTTGTGGTTACATAATAGTGTTTATTATCGTTTGTATTAGGATTGTTCTTGCTTGCATCGGTATTTGGCATTAAGGTTGATGACCAGAACAATATGTATTCTTCATTAGCCGGGTCATACACCCATTCAGGTGCCCAGGAATTAGGTACAAAGTAGTCCTTCTCATAATTGGCCATAACGTCCAGTGCCCTAACTTCCGACCAATGAATAAGGTCATCCGATTCAGAATATCCCAAAAAATTAGCCATTTTATAATTTGGGTTTATGTCAGGGTTTGTGTAAGGACGGGTAAATACCAGTCTCCACTTTCCATCCGGGCCTTTCCCTATCATGGGATCACGGACCCTGTTGTCTCCCAGCTCTACTGCAGGTTGATTGCTATTTAATTCATACCAGCGTATCCCATCTCTGCTGAATGCATAATGCAGTTTTGGAATAAGGGGCTCAGTCTGGTTAATACTGCCGTAAAAATATGGCATAAGGTATATTTTACTGTTTTCCTCGGCGCCTATTACTTCCACTTCACAGGTTTTTTGTACTTTTCCGTCCGGTGAGGCAGCTGTTATGACAGCATGTCCGTCACCTGTCCCCTCTATCCTGCCATCAACTACGGCAGCTACGGAGGTATCGCTGGATGTCCAGATTATATCGGATAATGCAGCATTTGCAGGTGTTATTACAGCACTTATGGTATAGAAATTATTCTGCGGCATGACCAGACTGGATTTGCTTAGCGTAATCCCAGTAACCGTAAGCGGAACAGCTTCAACGGTGCAAGTGCCGGAAACACCGCTTCCATCTGCCGCAGCAGCTGTTATTGTCACTGTTCCGGCCTTTACAGCCTTTACCCTGCCATTTGTAACTGTAACTATGGATGGATCACTTGAACTCCATACAAGATTTTTATTAGCCGCATCTTCAGGTGATATTGCTGCAAGAATATCTGCCTCTTCACCTTTTGTTAAGCTCTGGGTTTCGGGACTCAAAACTATATTTTCGATTTCTATGGCTGTTTCAGGTAAACTCTGCGGCTCTATCGTGGCATTATATACACGGACATCATCTATCATGCCTTTAAAGAATCCATTAGGATTTTGTCCGCGTGCAGGTTTAGGTGATCCTGTTCCATCTGTTCCCGCAAGTCCCCCGCCAAAAGCATCTATGGTTAATCTTGCACCCGCCGCAGCGTTGTTTAATGCGCTTTTTACTTCACTAAAGCCGGTTGCCTGAGTGCTCTTTAAAACACCGTCAAGATATAGTTTAAAGGTTTTTGCATTTCCGTCAAAAACCACACAAACATTATGCCAATCAGATGTATCAGTAAAATCACATCTTACGGTGCTGGTTAAGGTTGGCCCCGTGGCATTACTTGCAACCTGAGCCTCTAATTTATTATCATTTATTTGAATTGCAAGTCCATTGGCATTTCCGCCCTGTTCAAACAGTACCTGTGTTTCTTTGAACTTATATTCCTTGCCGTTCTCAACCTGCGTAACATCTGTGTTTGTGGTTTTGTCAGCCTTAAACCATAGAGATATTGTCCTTTTGGTAAACGCAGACTTCAAAAACGCCGTATTTGGGGCCGCACCATCAATTAATTCCATGTAATTATTTTCACCGTTTAATTCAAGGGCACCTCCCAATTTTCCCAGCCCAGGTCTGAATAGCCCTGATAAAAACTTCGAATCATGACTGCTGCCTGATGAATCAGAAGCAACATAGCTTCCGGCAGGTTCATCCAGCTTATACCAGCCATCCAAGCCACTCTGTCTGCTATCAGGATAAATCAAGTCACCTTCGATTGCACTAACTGGTTCAACTGTAATCTGACAGGTATCGGAAAAACCGCTTCCATCAGTTGCCGCAGCTGTTATAGTTGCGTTACCTGCCCCTTTAGCTGTTATCATACCATTTATAACCGTAACTACCGAAAAGTCACTTGAGCTCCAGGTAAGAGTTTTATTAGTTGCATTATCCGGCAGCACTGCTGCAGCAATATTAACCTGATCACCAACTCTCAGAGTCTCATTTTCCGTGTTTAAGCTTACGCTTTCCACCGCCACACTTGTTTCAGGTGCTATTTGCGGTATTACCGGAGTATTATAAATCCGGACATCATCAATCATCCCCTGAAAGAATCCGTTTGCAACCGGACCTCTGCCGGGTTTAATTGTAACTCCGTCCTTTTTTACTTCATTTCCCCCGTTAAAAGCATCAATCGTTAATCTTGATCCAATAGCCGCCTGATTTGCCGCACTGTTAACCTTTTTAAAAGGAGTTACCGTACTGCTTTTTAAATCTCCATCAAGGTAAAGCTGAATAGCACCACCCGTTGTAGTAGCGTTACCATCAAAAACTAAACACACATTATGCCAATCTGTTGTATCGGTAAACTCATAGCTCACAGCGCTGCTGGTAGTTGTACCCGTTGCATTGCTTGCTGCCTGGGCCTCCAGCTTCCCATCATTAATTTGAAGTGCAAGTCCGTTTACATTGCCGCCCTGTTCGAACAGTACCTGAGTTTCCTTAAATTCATAATCCGTGCCGTTATAAGTCTGTATAACATCCGTATTTGTGGTTTTGTCAGCCTTAAACCACAGAGAAACCGTCCGTTGGGTAAACTCTCCGTGCAAAAAATTTACATTCGGCTCGGGATCATAATTTAATTGAATATAATCACTCTCACCGTTAAATTGCATTGCACCGCCGATTCTCCCCTGCCCCGGGGTAAATGTACCCGCCAAAGCTTTTGAATCATTTCCTTTTCCGGATGAATCAACTGCCGTTGAACTACCTGCGGCATCATCCAGCTTGTACCAGCCGATCATATCAGCATCAGGATAAATCAAATCATCTCCTGCAGCAGCATAGGCAGGTGTAACCATTATAGATGTTATCAAAATAGCTGCAGCCAACAACAATGCCAGGGATTTCCAAATACTTTTAATCATACTCTTCCTCCTGTTTTATAATGGTAGATTGATAGCAGCTAAAAAAAAGATATATTAGATCCATATCATATACCGGCTCATCAAACTACTAATAATTCAATTATATTAAAAAAATTATGGAAACCTATTTAATAAATTTGACATTCTAATGCACAGATTTTACCTAAAACAAAAATACATCTACAACTGACATTTTTGTTTACCGGGCAGCGGTGAAAATAATAAATTTTTTAAAGACTAAAAGAACCTCAAAGCTGCACTTTGAGGTTCTTCATGGTTGCGGGAATAGGACTTGAACCTATGACCTTCGGGTTATGAGCCCGACGAGCTACCAACTGCTCCATCCCGCGATATTTAAATGTAGTACTATTATATGTTGCAGCGCCCGATTTATTCATCCCCGCCGACAACTATTATAATTTAACACATATCTTTTACAAATGCAAGACCTTTTTTACTATAATTTTTTTCCATCTGACAGTAGAAAATATCAAAAGTTTTTCATGTAAAATACTGCCAGCTGGGTTCTATCCCTTAACTGGAGCTTTTCAAGTATATTTGAGATATAATTCCTGACTGTTCCCTCACCCATGTAAAGTTTATCTGCTATTTCTTTGTTGGATAACCCGTCACATATGCATCTCATAATCTCAAACTCTTTCTGGGTTATACCAACCTCTTCCGGAGTGATAGTCCTGTTGTTCTGCACCATATCCGACAGCATGGCTGCAATATCCTTGCCGTACACCACGTTCCCCCGCTCTATCATCCGCAGGCTGTCAATAATGACCTCCGGAGAGCTGCTTTTAAGAACATACCCTTCGGCACCATACTTTATTCCGCTTATGATATATTCAGTATCTTTAAAGGTTGTCAAAAATAATATTTTTATGTTTGCAAACTGCTCTTTTATAAGTTTAGTTGCCTGTACGCCGTCCATAACAGGCATCCTTATATCCATAAGCACCAGATCGGGCGATTTCTCAAGACATAAGCTGATACAGTCCAGTCCGTTTGCAGCAGTTCCCACTACTTCCATGTCTTTTTCGAGCTCAAGAATCAATTTGAGCCCGTCTCTGATAAGTGCATCATCATCTGCGATCAATACTTTCATCAGGCCTCTGCCTCCTTAACATTCGGGAGAGTATAAACAACGGTAAATCCGTTGCTCCCGTCCACGGCATAAGTTCCCCCGAGGTTTTTTACCCGGTCCCTTATTCCTGCCAGTCCCACACTTTCTATAATCTTGTTGCAGCCCTTGCCATTATCTCTGTACAGGCACCTGATATGTTTATTTTTTATATCTATCAGAATTGTTATTTCACCGGCTCCGGAATGCTTGCTTGCGTTTGTAAGCAGCTCCTTTACCGTTCCTTCCAGAACCTTTAAATTGGCAGCTGAAATCTTGTTAAAATCACCGTTGTGAGTAAAATCAATTTTACAGAATTTAAAATCTTTTATTACCTCATGGATGCTTTCAATTCCAACACTCTGACTGCTCTTAATATTGTAAACGGTATTCCTTGTTGTCTCAAGAGCATCAACCAGTTTTTCCACGCAAAGCTTAAGTATATCTTCTACTTTGCGGCTGTCGCTTAAAACTATTCTTTCAGCGGCCCTTAATTGAAAAAGCACTCCCGCGATGCTGTGCCCCACATTGTCATGGATTTCTTTTGCTATTCTGTCCCTTTCCCTGATTTCTGCAGTCCGTTCAATTTCGCTTTGAAGCATGACCAGCTCCGACTTTGTTTTCTCATGCTGGTATCTCAGAGCTCTTTCATTATCCAGAAGTGCCAGGTGTCTCTTTTCCTTATCGGCACTTTTCCTTAAGGTATAACCCCATAAAGCACCTGCTGCAATGTGAAAACCAAACTGAACAACTCCCATTCTGTTAAATAGCATAAATGCAATAAACGCCGCTAATCCCAGCATATAATAGCTTTTAAAATATGCGAGATCCACAAATACAATTCCCAGCAAAATAAGCAGATAGTGATTATTATAAGAGAGTGCGACGATTACCGCCCCAAAGATACACGAATACAATTCCCTGTCCAGATACTTTTCTTTTATTGCAAAAAGGCACAAAGCTGTTAAAATAAACCCTGTGCCTGTCAGATCATTATTTGGGGTATTTTTTACCACCTCAGCAACAGAAAATATAAATAAAAGAATCCCGTATATGTATTTCATAAAAACCGCCATTCTTTAGAATTCAGCGTATACAAGCAGTTTAAATACATTTTTATAGTAATATAATTACTTGGAAATATCAACTTTTTTTGCCAGCCCGGCAATAAGAAAAATTGCGGCAAACAGCAGCAGTATCCCATAATTTAAAATCAGGGCATTGGCTGTAATAGAGCCGTCAAGAGCTGCATCAACCGTTCTCATAACCCATGACACAGGAATGAAGCTTCCGACCTTGTTTATTGTATCAGGCATCAGCTCAAACCTCCAATAGCATCCCCCAAGCATTATCAAAGGCGTTGTGACAACTGCGATTAAAACATATGCCTGCATGGGTTTCTTCAGAACAGAAATTATACACAGCCCCATAGTGATACAAACAATCGAAAATATAATAAACAGACCGACAATAGCCAAAGGGAAACTTCCCATATACATCTTTAAAATCAGTGCAAGCGCAGATATGATTACCATGGATTGTATTACTGCTGTTGTGAAAAATGCTGCCAGATTTTCGGCCATATATCTTTTAATACTGACAGGACTATAAAAAGTCCTGTAAAATGTACCGTTTGCTTTATCCTCCAGGATGAGCCCCGTAGTTATAACAGCCATATACATCATAAATTGAACCAAAAATCCGAAGCCTGCTCTGCTTTTTTCTGTTTTATTTAAATTATCAAGCTTTGCAGTTATGGTAAGTTTGGATTCCCCATATTTGTTTAAAGAATTCTCAAACCTGTCTTTGTCGTAGTTTGAAGCTCTTGCAATCAATTTATAATTTTCTATTTCGGTATTGATTGAATTTTTAATAAAATATAACTTTTGTCTGTCTTCCACGTAATATTCCCTGAGCCTGGGATCATGGCCGCTGAGAATATCATTTTCAAAGCCCGGA
>JAEVZU010000165.1 GCA_023392075.1 Bacillota bacterium
CAAAACCTGCTTCAACCGGATGATTGATACGTTGAAAGGTTTTGATCCTGTTTTTGTAGTCCAGCCCGCCAAAATTGTTTCTTCCGGGCATCTGGCCATCACACCCGGGATAAACATAATCAATGGATAACCCATCACACTTTGTCGCTATTTCCTTTCGTATTTCAAAACCGTAATACATGTAATTAACGGTTTTGCTTTCTGGTCTGCTCATGCCTATAGCTCCGATTGTATACCGGGGATCGGTGTTGTTTTCAGATTGCACAAGGTCAAGCGACCTCATTGTTACATCCGCCCCCCAGCGTGAAAGGGCCGCTGTCTCTCCCGATTTAATGTTTTGCATTGCAAACAGCGGCAGGGCATAGCTGGTTTCCCTGCACCAGAAATACTCACAAGCCAGGTCTTTTCCAAAAGCGTAATCCGGTGCAAATTCATTCTGCCTGTACCAGACACCTGGTGCAAAGCAGTTATATTCATGAGTATCATCCGATTCAGTCATTATAAAAGATATCTTGGTGGAAAAGCCCAGGTCATCTCCCGTTTTTAGAACCTTGACATTCCGGATTATTCTAAATCCATTACCTGCAGCTTCATATTCATCCAAAAAGGAGAATACAGAACCGGAAGGCACTGTGAGCACACCCTTCGCAATGACTTTAGTGCCGGAAGCGGCAGTCTCACTATAAGCATCTTCATAAAATTCGTTAATGGCAAATGCTGTCTTTACAGTCACAAACATCGGACGTTTATTAAAATATAAAAGCCTGTTGTTTTTTAAAACCTCAATGCCGCCTTCTCTAAAAATAAGGCTATACTCACCGAATATTAGATTCATTGATATTTCCTCCCTTAGCCGATATAAAATCGCTTGTCCAAATAATTAAATTAACGTGTTGTGTTAGTTTAAGATACATCTACTTTCAGTAACAAATATCTGCTGACCCTCCGGAACACAGCTTTTAAGAAATGAGTTTCAATAGTGCAAGAACGTATCCATAAATGAGAAGCCTGTTTAGAAGAGCTTGCTTGAAATTTGCAGGCTTACCCCAAGTACATTGTGACGGGAAATTGACAGCCACAACGCATTAAATTACACCTGTCTTTTAAAATTATTTTTGGCCTCAATTAATATTATAGAAAAGGTATCTTCATAACACCATGCACATGTTTTTACTTTGTTATCTTCTTTTTACTTTTTTGATTCACATGGCAATAAAATCAAAAAATATTTCTTTTTTTGCTCACAATAAATTACCTGCCGAAAAAAAAGAATTCCAGCGGACATCACTGAAATTCTTCACCCATTTACAGACTAACAAAAATTATTGAAACAACTTATTTTATAGTTAAATCACATTTGTCTTTTTCAAAATTTGCTCAAGCTTTGAAATCTGAGCCTCATTTGCCTCCGGCAGCGGGAATGAACAATAATCTTTGACAGGAATACCTTTAAGTCCCATCGCCTTTTTTATATATGGTACAAAAGGCTTCCCCACCTGATATATATCCATGAGCCGGTCTATTTTTCCCTGTATAGCCGCAACGGAATCAAGGTTATTGTCTCTGAAAGCTCTTACCCAGGCACTGCAAACTTCAGGTACAAGATTGGATAATCCGCCGATGCAGCCATCTCCCCCCGATAAAACATTATGTGCAAAATTGTCGTCAAAGCCCGAGTAGATTTTAAAGTCGGGAAATTCCGGTTTAATCAGTTTTATAAGTTCCCTGGTATGGTCCATCCCGGGTATGGTATCCTTGTAGCCGGCAATATTCTTATGTTTTCTCAGCAGCCTGAGTGTAACCTCGGGTGAAAGGTCATATCCGGTGCGGTCGGGAAAATTATAGAGGTAAAGATCTCCCGGACATTCCTTTGCCACCAGGTCATAATACTCTTCTATGCTTTCATCGCCCAGGCTGAAATAGTAAGGCGATATTACTACTATACCATCCGCACCCTGTTGGCAGGCATATTTTGACAGCTCAACCGTTTCATTTACATCCATGCTGGCAGTTCCGACCAGCACCTTTGTTCTCCGGTCAATATGCCTGACAGCCAGACGGATGAGTTCTTTCTTACTTTCGGCCGGAATTGCAAAAAATTCACCTATACTTCCTAAAACCAAAATACCGTCCACACCGCCCCGGATGAGGTGGTCATAAAGGCCTTCAAGTGCCTCCCTGTCCAATTGTTTTTTTTCGTTAAATGCAGTAATTGCAGGGGTTATATAATTACATTTCATCGTCGAATTCTCCTTTGTATTTAATAACCTGCGCCTTCCATGGCAGAAAGAGCAGACTGGGTATATCTTTTAAGCAGCCCCTTCCTTGCAGGAGCCGGAACGACTTCCTTTTTCATCCTCCGGCCGGAAAAAACTATCTCTACTTCCTCCAAAGATACTTCCTGACCTTCGATACCCACCACATTAAGGCTTCTGTTTTCAATGTCGTATTCTATAATATCACCCGTTTTAATGAGGCTCAGCGGTCCTCCGGCAGCGGCTTCGGGAGAAACATGGCCTATTGCCGCCCCCCGTGTGGCACCGGAAAACCTTCCGTCGGTAACAAGTGAAACCGTACCGTTTAATCTCCTGTCACAGACAATTGCTTCAGTAGTCATTAACATTTCAGGCATTCCGCTGCCTCTTGGCCCCTCATAGCGGATAACTATGATTTCACCCTGGTTAATTTCATTATTGACTACGGCACTGTATGCATCTTCTTCAGAATTATAAACTCTGGCCGGCCCCCTGTGTTTACGCATGCTTTCAGCACAGGCGGAATATTTTACTATGGATCCTTCAGGCGCTATATTTCCTTTTAAAACCGCAATGGAACCTTTTTCTTTGGACTCATTTACCGGTATTATCACATCTTCTCTCTTTAAGCCGTAATTAGAAAGATAGCCAAGATACCTGTTGAAAAAATTATCCCTTTGCAAATCTTCAAGGTTTTCCCCCAGAGTTTTTCCTGTTACAGTCATCACTTCCAGGTTCAGATATTCCTTAAGCATCAATTGCACCATCGGGACACCGCCTGCAAACCAGAAGGATTCGGTAAGGTGTTCACCACCCGGGAATATGTTTCCTATATGCGGGATCCTGTGGTTTATTTCATCAAACATATCAGGTGTCAGTTGAATGCCAAGTTCTCTGGCGATAGCAGGTAAATGCAGTGTGGCATTGGTGGACCCGCCGATGGCACTATGCACGATAATGGCATTGACAAACGCTTCTCTGGTCATGATCCGGCCCGGTGTGACAGCTTTTGAAATCAATTCCAAAACTTTTCTTCCGGCTCTCCTGGAGTATGAAAGTATGTCCCGCATAGTTGCTGGAACCAGCGCGCTTCCGGGCAATGCCATTCCCAGGGCCTCAGCCATACACTGCATGGTACTTGCCGTACCGAGAAATGTACATGCTCCCGCAGACGGGCAGCCTGTGAGCTTATAGTCACGGACTTCCCGGTCGCTTATCTCGCCCTCCCGTTTTTGCCTTAAGGATATGTCTCCTGCCACCAGCGGAGTTGTCATATTCGGACCGGGTCTCATGCTGCCTCCCGGTATAAATATGGCAGGTATGTCAAGTCTTGCAGCTGCCTTTAAATGTGCAGGAACGGATTTGTCACAGGAGGAGGACAGGATCAGCCCATCCCAGGAGACCATACTTCCATGTACTTCAACCATATCACAAATGGCTTCACGTGAAGCTAAAACAAAATTCATCCCCCCGTGCCCCTGCGCACACCCATCGCAAATATCGGTGGCATGAAATCTTGCAGGACAGCCTCCTGCTTCAAGGACACCGCTTCTGGCCTGCTCGGTGAGCTGATTCAGGTGGGTGCTCCCCGGATGACTGTCACCATATGCATCCTCGATCAAAACCTGAGGTTTGACTATATCTTCCTCATCCCAGCCCGAGCCCAGCTGGAGTGCATCCACCTGTGACCAAAGCCTGCGTTCAAAGGAACTTTTTTGCATTATATTATCCATTATTTCATCTCCCATTAATCTATATAAACAAATATTAATCCATAAGTTTTAAACCCTGGAAAATTTTAAAGTATAGATACTTGACGGCTCCAACTCGACCTTGAAGCTCTCCTGCTCCAGACAGATATCAGCTGTCACTTTCTCGTCTGAAAAATTGGAAACCAGCGCTATTATGCTCCGGTCGGGATTTTTGAAAGCAATCCTGCTGCCGTTCACACTGCCTGAAGAACTTATCCTTTTTGCACCGGGCTCCACAAAACGGCTGAAATGCATCATTACATAATATTCATAATTATAAAGCACTTCTTTCGTAGTCCGGTCTATTGTTATCATGGAGTTTTGTTTCCAGCCCCACGAGCTCAGAGTGGATTCGTCAAGAATCATATTCCAATAACTGTAGTTGATACATCCGTTTTCCAGATATGACACAATATCCAGATAAATTTCCTTTGCTTCCTCCCACGAATTTGCTCCGTTGTGACAGGGGGATTCGGTATGGTAAAGCTTGATTCGGGGATATTTTTCATATGAATCCCCTACCACCTCGGGTGATGAATACTGGTAGCCTATCCCTTTGACAAATTGTTTTATGACCGGATCACTTACCACTTCATCGGCATACCCCATAACATCGCGGATGGAACCTGCCCAAATCCCGGTTCTTAATGGTTTCCCCTGGAAACGTACAAGTTCCGGCACCAGATAAGCTCTTATGAATTTTTTCATCAATTCCGGCGGCATGGTTGAGGTAGGGTAGATATTGATAACGTCGGTTTCGTTTTGCACGCAAACCGCCAGCATCGGTACACCTTCCTTTTCGTATTCCTCTATGTATTTTCTGAAATAGACCGCGTAGGCCCTGAGGTTTTCGGTTGTATCCAGAAGCTCTCCTCCATTGCACATATCACCGGAGGTTTTCATCCAGTAGGGAGGGCTCCAGGGACATCCCCAAACCTTGATTGAAGGATTGATTTCCATTGATTTAAATATGTATGGAAGCAGCCTTTTTTTATCTCTTGAAATATTAAAATGCTCCATGGCAAAATCGCCATTGACATCGTTCAGTGAATAGTCATCCAACGCGAAATCACTGGCGCCTATGGGAGTGCGGCATAAGTTGAACCGGCAGCCACCGCTGCCAAAAAGTGCATCAAAGACCTTTGTCTGTTCTTCCTGCGAAAGGCAGCTGACAGCCTCCCAGCCAACCTCATTGTATGCACCTCCGAAGCCCGCAATTTCCTGAAACTCTCTGGCAGGATCAATCTCAATCCTGAAGGCCTTACTACTGTTGTTTAAATCCTTACCGACATCTGCTGTGCCCTCCCGGCAGCTGCAGCATTTTGTCTTTTCATCGTCGGTTTTCCACATACTTAATTCATGCATAGCCATACTCCTTTTCCGCAGTCCTTGTTTTTATAATAAATATGTCTTAGAACCTGTTTAGTATCTCATTGCACTCGTCATTTTGGCGTATTTTGCGCCATGCTGCGTTAAATTTTCTAGGAATAAACAAATTATTCCTTCGAAAATTTGCCTTGCCTGGCAGAAAATTCAC